>NZ_FOBK01000011.1:0-122039 GCF_900109815.1 Acinetobacter sp. DSM 11652 | reverse complement strand
AACTTGATTTAGTTAGATAAAACGCTAAACTGCACCAATTAAAGCAACTCAAATAGCTGTTAATAACTTCTTTGACCAAGCAAAGGCACGCAAACAATACATGCGAATAAGACCCAAGCAAAGTCACAACAGTTGTGCTGGCGACAATAGCAAGAGTGAACCACCTGATCCCTTCCCGAACTCAGAAGTGAAACCTCTTAGCGCTGATGGTAGTGTGGGGTTACCCATGTGAGAGTAAGTCATCGCCAGCTCATTATTCTAAACACCCCCTTCAATACAAGGGGGTGTTTTTTTATGTAGTAAAGAATGAAATAAAGATATAAAAATAAAGGGAAAGGCATGGTGGTACTGAAAAATATCCTTTAAATACATTTTTAATCTTAAAATTGAAAAAAATAATCATATAAACGATAAATTTTATGTCTTGAACAGTTATAACAACCGCTTTTATCCATCTGATGCTCAAATTCATAAAGCATGATTAGTTTCTATCGGTATCCCTGTGTACATAGAAAAATGATCGCCTAAACAATAGGTAGTGATTGTATTTTAATGCTTTAGGTAATGAGTGACTAAAATGCATGCGAGATGCAATAGAGGCATGTATATAATAAAAAGTAAGAGTGAAAAATATATTACTTAATTACTCATGAACAGAAGTTGCTTGAGAGGTCATGATATAGTGAATTTAAAAGTTTTAAATCCGAATATATTTAAGGATACGCGATGACCAATTCAGAAAAAAAAATTGAGTGTGATTATTCTCTTTATGTTGCCTCTAAAGCATCCCAAACAGGTCAATGGCTTGAGGTAAAAGATAAATTTAGCCAAAAAACATTTGCCCGAGTAGCCTTAGCAGATGCAAATACTTTAGAAAAAGCAATCCAATCTGCAATTGATGCAGAACAGGCAATGGCAAAATTAGAACCATTTCAAAAGCAAAAGATTTTATTACATTGTGTCAAAAGCTTTGGCGAAATGAGAGAGGAATTAACTGCAATTTTGATTGCAGAGGGTGGAAAGCCATTAAAAGCAGCTCAGGCTGAAGTTGAGCGTCTTATAAATACCTTTCAAATCGCTGCTGATGCTGTTACACAAATCGACGATGGGCGTTTAATGCCATTGGCTGTAACAGCTGCTGCACAGGGTTATACAGGTATGATTAAACATGTTCCGATTGGTGCTATATCATTAATTAGTCCTTTTAATTTTCCACTTAATTTAACTGCTCATAAAATTGCACCTGCAATTGCAGCAGGGTGTCCTTTCGTACTGAAACCTGCGTCACTTACACCAGTTTCTGCTCTAAAAATTGCAGGAGTGTTGGCTGAAACTGATTTACCTCAAGGTGCATTTTCAGTTTTACCTTGTCCTCGCGAACAGGCGGATATTTTGGTAACCGATGACCGATTCAAATTACTCAGTTTTACTGGATCGGATGAAGTCGGTTGGGATATGAAAGCACGTGCAGGTCGAAAAAAAGTCACCTTAGAGCTTGGTGGAAATGCTGCTGTTTTAATTGAACCTGATACTGAAATATCTGATGTGTTAATTGATCGTCTTATTGGGGGAGCTTATAACCATGCAGGTCAAGTTTGTATTAGTGTCCAAAGAATTTTAGTCCATGAAAATATTTATACGGATTTAAAGAAGAAATTAATTTCCAAAATAAAAAAAATCAAAGCGAGCGATCCGAATTCAGACTCGACCTTATGTGGCCCTATGATCAAGGAGGCAGAAGCTAAAAGGCTTAAAAAATGGGTTGATAAAGCTGTAAAGAAGGGTGCCAAAGTTTTAGTTGAAGGTCAGGTTAAACGGGCTTTATTTGATCCAATATTGTTAGAAAATGTTGATGCGTCTTTAGAAATTTATAAAGATGAAGCTTTTGGACCCGTTGCCATTCTAGAGAAGTACAAAGATTTTGAAAAAGGCATTGCTACAATTAATCAAAGCCGATTTGGTCTACAAGCTGGCGTTTATACACAAAGTCTGAATAAAATGATGTATGCGTGGAATCATTTACATGTAGGTGGTGTCATCATTAATGATATTCCATCATTCCGTGTAGATAATATGCCTTATGGTGGCGTTAAGGATTCGGGTCTAGGTCGAGAAGGGATTCAATCAGCAATTCGAGATATGCAAGAAGAGCGTTTGCTTGTGATTAAACAAGGATAATTATTTTTTATGTTAAAAGGAGCATAACGCTCCTTTTAAATTATTTAGTTTAGATTAACGCAGTGATTTAAAAATAAACATATTGAGTTAAAATTAATCAATAAGAATAAAAAAATGATGAAACACAGTTTTTTCCTGAATTAATTACAGAAAAATCTGATTAAAAGCGCTATTGTTGATTCATTAAACATCCTTTATTTCATCTTTCTTTAACCAAGAATATTAAATAAGGGGGTGGTTTGTAATTCGAAAAAAATGCTCAAAAGGCCGTTTCTGATTCAAACAAAAAAATTTTAATGGTATGCAATTACTTGCGAGATAACATCAACAATAGCAGTAAGCGTGTACCCATTTACGGATTAGGTACTATATGACAGCTTCACGTGAAAATTGGAGCGCCAGATCAGGTTTTATTATTGCAGCTATTGGTTCTGCAGTAGGTTTAGGCAATATTTGGCGTTTTCCCTATGTCGCATATGAAAATGGTGGCGGGGCATTTTTAATCCCTTATCTGGTTGCAATTTTTGCTGCCGGTCTTCCACTTTTATTTTTAGATTATGCAGTTGGACATAAATACCGTAAGGCCCCACCTACAGCTTACAAGAAGTTGATGAATGGTGAATCATTGGGTTGGTGGCAAGTCGCTGTGACATTAATTATTGGTATTTACTATGCCAGTGTATTGTCATGGGCGGGTAGTTATATTTTCTACTCATTTGGTCAACAGTGGGGAAGTGATACAGAAAAATTCTTTTTCACCACCTATCTTCAGAATGGTGAAGGCTTAGCATTTGGATTTGTTCCGACCTTATTTATAGGTTTGGTTGTCGTTTGGGCGATCGTTATGTTCATCCTGTATGGTGGGGTGAAGAAAGGCGTGGAATTGTCGAATAAGATCTTTATGCCCTTGTTGGTGGTTTTATTCACGATTCTCGTGATTCAAGCTATTCGTTTACCAGGTGCTGTCCAAGGTTTAAATGCATTCTTTACACCAAACTGGGAAGCGATGGGCAACTATAAAGTGTGGTTAGCTGCATTTGGCCATATCTTTTTCTCGTTATCCGTTGGTTTCGGGATTATGTTGACCTACGCTTCATATTTGAAGAAAAAAACGAATTTAACTGGTTCTGGACTAGTCGTTGCTCTTGCAAATTCATCTTTTGAAATTTTAGCTGGTATTGGGGTATTTGCAGCATTAGGTTTCATGGCCTACAGTGCGGGTGCTTCAGTTGACGATGTTGTATCTGGTGGTATTGGTTTAGCTTTTATCGCTTTCCCTAAAATCATTTCAAGCATGGGGGCTGGCGGAGACTTATTTGGCTTCTTGTTCTTTGCATCTTTAACAGTTGCAGGGATTACATCCATGGTCAGTATTCTTCAAGTTCCAATCGCAGGTTTCCAAGACAAGTTAGGATGGTCTCGTAAGAAGGCTGTGACAATTATTGCAGGTGGTTCAGCAATTGTTTCAACTTTATTGTTCTCAACTCACAGCGCGATTACATTTGTCGATATTATCGATTACTTTGCCAATAATATTGGTATTGTCGCGGGTGGCTTATTATCAATCGTATTGGTGTCATGGTTCCGTCGACCGTTGTTAAAGCAACTTCAAGAGCATGTAAATCAATATGCTAGTATTAAGCTAGGTGCTGGTTGGAACTTCATGTTGACTGTAGTTACGCCAATCTCATTGTTAGCTGCGCTATTGATGACCTTGAAGTCAATATTTACTGAAGGTTATGGCGGTTATCCAATTGAGATTCTATTGCCAATTGGTGGCGGTGTAGTTGCAATCTTTGTATTCTGTGCGGTTGTTTTTAGTCGTCTAAAAGACAATGGACCTGAGGAGAAATAAGATGAATACTTCTGCTTTAATGATGCTTATTATCTCAACAGTGCTGTTATGGGGTGGTCTTATTTTAGCCATGATTCATTTGGCAAAAAACCCAGATGAGCTTGAAGATTAAACTACTTCAGATCAATATTAAAAAAGCCATGACACGAGTCATGGCTTTTTTATATGTCGGTAAATTAGAAATAAACTATCTTAAAAAATAGCATTAAATCTTTTGAATTAAACAATAATAGAATCCATCACCATGACCTTGTTGTGGCAATAACTGACGGCCGTGGATTTGTTCAATTCCCCAATTTACATTTAATTTGATTTCTTGAGCATCTGCATGCGTGTTGAAGAAATCAATCATTTGGTGTTCATTTTCAGCTTTCAAAATCGAGCAGGTAATATAAAGCATTGACCCGCCAACTTTGAGTTGTTGCCACATATGATTCAGAATCTGTTTTTGAAGAGCAACCGTTTGTTGGATATCGGTAGATTGGCGAAGTAAACGAATATCTGGATGACGTCGTACAACTCCAATAGCAGAACACGGTGCATCGAGAATAATACAGTCAGCTTGTTCAGGTGCAGACCATACCGTAGCATCAGCAGTGAGTATTTCTACTGGAGCATACTGATTAAGTGCAAGACGCTCTAAGTTTTCACTTACGCGGCTTAAACGCTTTGTGTCGTGATCGATCGCATACAGCTTTTTAGGGCGATAACACTCCAAAATATGTGCTGTTTTTCCACCTGGAGCCGCACATGCATCAATTACGATTTTATCATCAAGATTTGGCAATAAGGTCGCGCAAAGTTGAGCATGTTCATCCTGAACAGAAAAACCACCTTCTTCAAAGCCAGGGAGATGAGGAATATGCACGGATTGATCTAAGATAATGCCGACATCGGACCATTCACATGGATGAGCATCAATCCCTTCTTCATCAAGAATATCTAAATATTCCTCACGGCTTACCTGTCGTTCATTTACACGTAGTGTCAAAGGCGCAGCCAGTTTAAGCTCATCTGAAAGCATTTCAAGATACTCTGGCCAATCTTTTTTCAAACGCTTAAATAGCCAACTAGGTAAACCATGGGCTTGGTCTAATGCTGCGCCGAATTCTTCAGTTTCACGTGAAACACGACGTAGAATCGCATTCACGACGCCACTTAAAGCCTCAAAACCAAGTTGTTTGGTGGCTGTTACCGTTTCTGAGATAGCCGCATGTGCTGGAATACGCGTGCAAAGCAGTTGATATAAACCTAAATATAGGCAGCTTTCAACGGTTTCATTGTTGAGCGGTTTAGTCAGAAGAGGGAGAGTAATTGCTTTAAGTGCATGCCATTGGCGTAAAGTGCCTAAAGTCAATTCATGAAATAAGGCCCGATCACGCTCACCAACCAATGAAAGATGTTGGGAAAGAACAGAGGTGAGGGATTGCCCATTCTGAACGGCCAGTAATGTTTTAATCACATGTCCGCGTAAATTTAAATGAGAAGATTGCTGGCTCATGCGAAGATCTGTCCTGGCTGCAATTTTTGACTTTGTAGAATTTGTGCAGCATTGAGCGCTTTACCGCCTGGCCACTGAAGTTGAGTGAGGCAAATCACTTGATGATCACCACACACAACGTGAACACCATCCTGATCGACAGCGATGATTTCACCGATTTGTTGAGTTGATGGAGTGAGTGAAGAAAGTTTCGAATTCCAAATACGTAAATTGTTGGTTTCATCAATAGGAGTGAAAGCTACGGGCCAAGGATTGAAAGCACGGATATTTCGATCAATCGTCACAGCATCATTTGCCCAGTTAATTTGAGCTTCAGCCTTCGACAGTTTATGTGCATACACTGTAAGTGATTCATCTTGAACTTCACGTGTATCTAAATAATGCTTTAAAGTGTCTTCACTTTCTAAAACAGCGAGAGTGGCTTCAGCCCCTTGTTGAGCCAGTTTATCATGTAAGGTTGCGGAAGTATCTTCAGCCATAATAGGACAGATCGTTTTAAACATCATATCACCAGTGTCTAGACCAGCTGCCATTTTCATGATCGTAATACCTGTTTCAGTATCACCTGTCGCGATAGCACGTTGAATAGGGGCTGCACCTCGCCAGCGAGGCAATAAGGAACCATGAATATTCAAGCAGCCGTATTTAGGTGTATCCAAAACGACTTGAGGCAAGATTAAACCGTATGCTGCGACCACCATCACATCAGCATTGAAAGACTTGAGTTCAGCTTGAGCAGCCAAACCTTCCTCAGTCGACGATTTAAAATGTAAAGGTTGGTAAACAGGAATATTGTGCTCAAGCGCCAATTGCTTTACCGCTGACGCTGTTAGTTTTTGTCCACGTCCTGCTTTACGGTCTGGCTGCGTATACACAGCAACAATTTCATGAGAAGTCTTTAGCAAAGCTGCTAATGCACTCGCTGCAAATTCAGGGGTTCCCGCAAAGATGATTTTCACTCAGACACTTCCAAAACAATATAAAGAACATTATATGCCAAAAGCGATTTTCGCCCAAATAAGGTCGTAATTTGAAACGTTTTCATGTGCATTTTGTGCTTAAGGTGTGATTAATAAAATTTATGTATTTTTAAAAAAAGATTCATGAAAGTTTTGTATTACGATTTCAGATAAGGGTTTATAGTAGATCACATCTCTTACATCGATTTAGATCGTTGAGGGCAAATCAGACCTATACGAACAATTGCAAGCAATGGTTAACTGTTAATCAGAAAGCTGTCATAATAGAAGTAAGGTTCAACTGATTTAGCCTTATATTTCAGTATCATTTAGCCAGATTGAATACATATTCATCGAGCTCAGCTTAAGTTGGAAATAAAAATGCCTGACTATCGTTCGAAAACATCAACACACGGAAGAAATATGGCGGGTGCACGTGGCTTATGGCGTGCAACTGGAATGAAAGACGAAGATTTTGGCAAACCAATTATTGCAGTAGTCAACTCATTCACACAATTCGTACCGGGTCATGTGCATCTTAAAGACTTAGGTCAGCTTGTTGCACGTCAGATTGAACAAGCGGGTGGTGTAGCTAAAGAATTTAATACAATCGCAGTAGACGACGGTATTGCAATGGGTCACGACGGAATGTTGTATTCATTACCATCGCGTGACTTGATTGCTGACTCAGTTGAATACATGGTCAATGCACACTGTGCAGATGCAATGGTTTGTATCTCGAACTGCGACAAAATCACACCGGGAATGTTGATGGCGGCAATGCGCTTAAACATTCCTGTTGTGTTTGTTTCAGGCGGTCCAATGGAAGCTGGTAAAGTCCAAATTCGTGGTGGTGAACAAGCAATTGACCTTGTGGATGCCATGATTGTTGCTGCAGATGACAACTACACAGATGAAGAAGTAAAAGCATACGAACGTTCTGCATGCCCGACTTGCGGTTCATGTTCAGGGATGTTTACTGCAAACTCAATGAACTGTTTGACAGAAGCATTAGGTTTATCATTACCGGGTAATGGTTCAACACTTGCAACGCATGCCAACCGTAAAAAACTATTTGAGAGTGCGGGTCAGTTGATTGTTGAAATCACAAAACGCCATTACGAACAAAATGATTACAGCGTATTACCACGCAACATTGCCCCTAAAGCTGCTTATGAAAATGCCATGACTTTAGATATCGCGATGGGTGGTTCTACCAATACAGTACTTCACTTATTAGCGGCTGCGCATGAAGCAGAAGTTGATTTTACAATGGATGATATCGATCGTTTATCACGTAAAGTGCCTGTACTGTGTAAAGTTGCTCCTGCGGTTAAAAATGTTCACATGGAAGATGTCCACCGTGCAGGCGGTATCATGTCGATCCTTGGCGAACTTGACCGTGCAGGTTTACTCGATACGTCTGTACCAACCGTACACGAAAAAACATTAAAAGACGCTTTAGATAAGTGGGACATTATTCGTACTGAAAATGAAGAGGTATATAACTTCTATAAATCAGCACCGGGCGGTGTACCAACACAAACAGCATTCTCACAAGACCGTTACTACACACGTCTTGATGGCGACCGTGAAAATGGCGTGATTCGTAATGCAGAACATGCTTTCTCTAAAGACGGCGGTTTAGCAGTTCTTTACGGTAACATCGCACTTGATGGCTGTATCGTAAAAACGGCTGGCGTTGATGACTCAATTTTGAAATTCAACGGTACAGCACGCGTATTTGAAAGCCAAGATGATGCAGTTGAAGCAATCTTAGGCGGCAAAATCGTAGCAGGTGACGTGGTTCTGATTCGTTACGAAGGTCCACAAGGTGGTCCGGGTATGCAAGAAATGCTGTATCCAACAAGCTACTTAAAATCAAAAGGTTTAGGTAAAGACTGTGCGCTTGTGACTGATGGTCGTTTCTCGGGTGGTTCATCAGGTCTTTCAATTGGTCACGTGTCTCCAGAAGCGGCTGAAGGCGGTGCAATTGCATTAGTTGAAGATGGCGATCGTATCGAAATTGATATTCCAAACCGTACGATTCACTTAGCAGTTGCTGATGATGTATTGGCAGCGCGCCGTGAAGTGCAAGAAGCTAAAGGTTGGAAGCCTGCGAAAGAGCGTCCACGTAAAGTATCTAAAGCACTGAAAGCGTATGCAATGCATGCAACAAGTGCTGCAAAAGGTGCGGTACGCGATATCTAATCTGCTTATAAACTAGATCAATCATGATTCAAAAGCATCCTTCGGGATGCTTTTTTAATCACGAAAAGTTTGAATTTCATCTGAAAGCGTCAATTACATTAATGACAATATTTGATAGAAAGGTCATAAATATTGATCAATTCTCTTTGTCTTGATATAAGTTTTGCTCGCGTTCAAACTTTTTTAGTTTTAGAAAAAGCGATGAATTCGATACTTTGAGCACATAATTTACCAGTAAAATCATCTGAGGCACATCTCATGTCATTGTTACGCCGTTGGTTTGATCCGCTACGATCGAGTTGGTTTTATCAGAAACCAAATCGTCAAGAGGTCTTGTCAACTGAGCAGGGTTTAACGATCTATCTTCGTTTAGATGATGTGTATAGTTATCTTGCAGTCCAGCAATTGGCACAATTAAATGACATTTTAAAAGATGAAATTAAGCCTTTAAAAATTGTTATCTCAGATACTGCTGCTGAAGCTCCAAATGATATGAGTCCTGAAGAGTGGCAAGATTACAGTCTACGTGATGCCCAAATTTTAGCGTACCAGCATCGTTTCGGATTCGATAATGATAAGCCTGAAATACCAAGTGCTGAAGCGATTCAACAGGCAGAAACGATTTTACGAAATACCCCATTAACAGGTGAAAATTTTCTCTATTTATTGGAAGATGTCTTCCATATGTTGTGGCAACAGCAGTATGGAAAATTACGTACTTTGTATGTCATGGCTAGTCGACATCGAAAAGAACAACAAATCGCTGAGCGAACTTTTGATCACACGCCAGTTTTAGCAAGTTTTTTTGAGCTCGGTAATCGTCGGTATCATGCGGTAGATGATTTATTAAGATTGACCCGCCGTTTAAAACAACAAAGACTCTTGACCGGTAATCCTATTTTTCTCATCAATCATATTGAGTGGCGGGAACACCTAATGAATGATGCTGAAGAATTATCTGAGATTCAGGCGATGAATCCTGAGTTAGACCTCTATATTGCATTAGAAGATCCGATCTCTTGGTTATTATTAGCTTATATTAAAGAAGAACTTGCCGATTATTACGATATCCAACTTACCGTTTATCCATTGCAATATCAGGGACGAGATTTATTTGATTGGAGTTTGGCAACGCGTTTATCTAAACGAACAGAAGTAAAATTTACGCCGTTTTGCCGACCGACTCAGCAGGCGACATATGAAATAGCACGATTGTTTTACAGTGTGCCTGAGGATCAACGTCTTGATGCAATGTATGAAATCTTGCAGGCTGTTTGGAGTAAAGGGAAAGATCTATCGTATCGACCTCATATTCAAGCCTTAAAACAGAGCTTGAATATCACGACGCTCACTGAAGAGTCGATCAGTCAAAAGTTAGAAGAAAATCAATTACTCTGTGAGATGAAATCACAACCTGATTTACCAGTGCTTGAGCTTCGTATCGATGGAAAGAGTTATGTGTTTAATAGCTTATATCGTGTATGGATGATTGAAAGTATTTTCAGTAATGTGTTAGAACAAAAGTACAAAAGTGAAAATGAATCTGAACACAGGGATACCGAATCAATTGAAAATCAATAAAGAAAAATGCGAAACCCTTCAGCAAGCTCGAGCACAAATAGATTCAATTGATCAAGCTATAACAGAATTAATTGGTTTACGCCAATATTACGTAGATCAGGCAGTGCGATTTAAAAGAACTATCCAAGATGTACAGTCACCTGAACGTGTTGAAATAGTGATTGAAAAAATACGTGAATTGGCTACAAAGAATGGTGTGGATCCATTACTGATGGAAAAAATATATCGAGAGATGATTCAACACTTTATTCAAAGAGAGTTAAAAGAAATACGACCATAACAGTCGGAATTCTTAATAAGAATGAGGAAATTAGTTTCCTCTTTTATTCATTGAAATTTACAAAATATATAGCCGATTTGTGAACTGGTTCAACAAAGCTTAGTGTTACAAAAAATAATATTAAGTTAACATTTGGATACATCACTTTTTAGACTGACGGTCGAAGGCGCTATGGATACCCAGTTACAATTAGAAAAAATAGTCAAGGATCTTGAAAACTATAAAGTAGCCATTGATGCACATTCAATTGTAGCCATAACAGATGCACGTGGCGTCATTACTCATGTCAATGAGAAGTTTTGTAATATCTCACAGTATTCTTATGAAGAGCTGGTCGGATCAACACATAAAATTATTAATTCAGGCTATCACCCGAGAAGTTTTTTTAAATATATGTGGAAAGCCATTTCGAGTGGAGAAATTTGGAAAGGCGAAATTTGTAACCGAGCTAAAAATGGTTCTTTATATTGGGTTGAAACCACGATTGTGCCGCTTAAAGATAATAATGGCGTTTTACAAAACTATATCTCCATTCGAACTGATATCACACAGCTAAAAAATTCCGAAGACCATGCACGTTATATGGCATTACATGATGAATTAACGGGATTGCCTAACCGCCGTTTTATGCAAGAACGCATGTTGGAGGTGATTGAATCATGTAAACAAAATGGTACACATAGTGCACTCATGATGTTGGATTTGGATAACTTCAAAAATATTAATGACACGTTAGGACACGATCGTGGAGATGACCTACTCAAAATGGTCTCGGTGCGCCTTATGGAGTGTGTGGCACAGCAGAATGCAATTGTCCGTCTTGGTGGAGACGAGTTTTTAATTATTCTTTCAGATTTAGATCCAGATGAAACGATTGCTAATCAAGCAGTGATGCAAATCGCTGATAAAGTTCGTGCTGCATTAAATGAGCCTTTCGTATTAAAGGATAATAAAATCCATACTAGCTCTAGTATCGGAATTTTTATTTTCCGTAATTCAAAATTGCCAAAAAATGAGTTGCTTAAGTACGCCGACATGGCGCTGTATCAAGCTAAAGAAAATGGTAAAAATTGCATATGTGTTTTTGATCCTGAAATGGAACAAAGTGTTATTGCTAAAGCTGCTTTATTAAATGATTTAAGATTAGCTTTATTACGAGATGAGTTCCAACTTTATTATCAGATTTTAGTAAATCGTGAAGAGGAAGTGATTGGGTATGAGGCCTTGCTACGTTGGAGTCATCCTGAACACGGTTTGATTTTACCAGGTCGATTTATTGAAGAAGTGGAGAAAACTGATCTCATACATGATGTTGGTAATCGTGTATTAGTATTAGCATGCCAACAGTTAAAAGATTGGAGCCAATACCCAGAATCTTCAAACTGGACGATTTCAGTCAATATTAGTGTTGAACAATTCCGTAAGACTGACTTTGATAAAAATGTGCTTCGGATTATTGATGAAGCAGGAATTGATCCAACATTATTACGTTTAGAACTTACTGAAAGTATGTTCTATACCGATATGCATAACTCAATTGAGAAAATGAAAAAGCTCATCGAGCGTGGATTAAGATTCTCTATGGATGATTTTGGAACAGGATATTCTTCATTGAATTACCTCAAAATGCTTCCACTGGATCAACTCAAAATTGATCGTTCATTTGTAGAAAATATTGTCGGTAATCCACGCGATATTGCTATTGTGAAAACGATTATTGATTTAGCACAAATTCTCGATCTGAATGTGGTGGCAGAGGGTGTAGAAACTGAAGAGCAGTTCCAAGTTCTGAAAGAAAATGGCTGTAATACGTTTCAAGGCTATTATTTTGGTCGACCTCAACCGATTGAAAAAAATCTTAAAATACTTAATTAGAATAAAAAATTAAAAAAGAGAGCATTAAGCTCTCTTTTTTTATATGCGATAGATTTTTAGTTAGACTTTCCACCTAAGCTAAAGAACCAATTCAGGAATAATGCAGCAAAGGTAGCCGTTCCAATACCACCTAAATTGAAGCTACCAAATTGAAGCGCAAAGTCACCAGTACCTAAGATCAGCGTGATCGCAGCAATCATGAGGTTTTTATTTTTAGAGAAATCGACACGATGTTCGATCCAAATTTTAGCACCAGCTATGGTAATTAAACCAAACACCACAATTGATGCACCTGCAAGAATCGCAGTTGGAATGGTTTGAATAATTGCACCAAATTTTGGTGATAAGCCAAGGAAAATTGCGAATACACCTGCGATGGCGAAAATAATCGTGGAATAGACACGTGTCACAGCCATCACGCCAATATTTTCCCCATAAGTGGTCATGCCTGGAGCACACCACCGGCTAATGATGTTGCAACACCATCGGCTACAAACGCTTTACCAATATGTGGGTCTAGATTTTCACCAGTCATGGCAGAGACTGCTTTGATGTGACCTAAGTTTTCAGCCACTAAAATTAAAGCTACAGGAGCAATGATGAGCATCGCGTCCGTACTCAACTCAGGAGCATGAAAGTTAGGCAGACCAAACCATGCAGCTTGTGTAATCGGCGTGAAGTTAATTGGAGTACCGTAACCCATGATATTCGTAATAACAAAGTATACGATATAAGACAGCACCAAACCCACAAGTAAAAGTAGGCGTTGTAGCATCCCTTTGGTGAATACTGCAATTGAAGCCATACACATGACAGTAATCAATGCCATCCACATATTAAATGGATTACCCGCGACACTTTTTACCGTTACCGGTGCAAGATGCAGACCGATGATCATGACCACAGAACCTGTTACGACAGGAGGCATGAGCTTTTCAATCCATCGAGTACCTGTTGCCATCACCAGAAAACCAATTAAGGCATAAAGGACACCACAGGCAATAATTCCCCCAGCAGCTAATGCAATATTCGCATTTGCTCCAGCACCGGCATAGCCCGTTGCCGCGATGACTACACCAATAAAAGCAAAGCTTGAGCCTAAATAACTGGGCACTCGACCGCCAGTGATGAGGAAAAATAACAGGGTACAAATACCTGACATTAATATAGCAAGATTAGGATCAAAACCCATTAATAATGGTGCTAAAACTGTCGCACCAAACATGGCAAAAGCATGTTGAATGCCAAGAACTACACTTTGCGCAGGAGGTAAATATTCGGTCGTGCCAACAGGACGCGTATCAATATCATCCGTGAAGGGACGCCATTTAGGAAACCAACTGGTCATAAAGTGAGCACTCAATAGTTAAATTGTGCACATCATACGCCTGTTTTATGAGAAATCATCTGTTTCTTGAAAAATTATTAAAACTAATGGTCTGACTTTTATTGAATTTTTACCCATCGGTAAAAAAAATATGTTTTAAAAATAAAGTAAAATCAGCCTATTGCAATTCAGCTATATCAAAAAAATCTATATCCATATTGAGTAAAAAATTTATAGGTGCTTTGTTGTTATTACTGAAAATTAGAATAAAGTCTTTAAATTGCTCAAGCCCATAAAGGTACTTGAGCATAGACAGTCGTGAAATCAACCCGTATTACGTAATCCAGCAGCAATACCTGCAATACTTACCATTAATGCATGGTCAACCTCAGTTTGTTCGACAGTTCGTTCAGCTAAATATTCGCGACGTCTTTTCATGAGTTCTGCTTGTAACAGGTGTAATGGAAGAAGATAGGGTTTACGAATCTTCATGGCTTGATCAAGAACTTCATTAGAACTGAGTAATTTAGATTCACCTTTCATTGCCAATAAAGTTTGTACTGCGTCATGTAAGCGTTGGCGTAGTTCCGCACCCAATACTTTAAGATTTTCATCTTGGGTGAGATGAGATTCATAATACAATGCGACATTGCTATCTGATTTAGATAGCACCATCTCCAACATATCAATTAAAGTTTGGAAATAAGGCCATTGTTCTAACATTTCATCTAGCTCAGCTTTGTGACCTTCTGAAATGACTTGATTGATGGCTGCACCAGTACCTAACCATGCTGGAAGCATTAATCGAATTTGAGTCCATGCAAATACCCATGGAATTGCACGTAAGGATTCAATACCACCGCTGATTTTTCGTTTCGCTGGTCTTGAACCCAAAGGTAGCATCTGTAATTCAAGCTCTGGCGTCACGGTTCTTAAGTATTGGACAAAATGAGGGTTTTCGCGGACTGTTTGACGGTAAACATTCACAGAGAGTTCCGTCATTTTGTGCATCAACTCGCGCCATGCTGCCTTGGGTTCTGGTGGTGGGAGTAAAGTCGCTTCTAAGGTAGCTGCGGTATAAATTTCTAAATTTTGCAGTGCGATTTCTTCTAATCCAAATTTGAATCGGATCATTTCGCCTTGTTCGGTCACACGGATTGCACCTGAGATTGAGCCAGGTGGTTGTGAAAATAGTGCTTGTTGGGTTGGAGCACCACCACGACTAATTGAGCCACCACGACCATGGAACAAAGTGAGTTGTATACCATGTTGTTTGGCAATAGCTGTTAACTCTTCTTGTGCACGGTACTGAGCCCAATTCGCAGACATGAAACCTGCATCTTTTGCTGAGTCAGAGTAACCAATCATGACCTCGTGCTTGTTTTGAATATGTTGTTTGTACCAATGCATACTGAATAAAGTATTCATGGTCGAAGCTGCGCCATCTAAATCTTTTAACGTTTCAAATAATGGAACTACACGCAGAGGTTGCTTAATACCTGCTTCTTTTTGGAGTAATAGAACCGCCAAAACGTCACTTGGATATTCTGCCATTGAAATAATATAAGCACCTAGACTTTCAGCAGGTTGTTCTGCCAAAGTTCGCATGGTAGCGAATACTTCTTGAACATCAGGATGCTCAATAAGACTTTGAGCAGATTCATTAAGATGTTTAGGAAGTAAAGGGCGTTTGCTTTGCAGTTCTTGTAATAAGAAGTTTTGACGGGCTTGTTCAGTCCATGTCTCAAAATTGCCAAGTCCAAGATACTCAGTAATCGCTGAAATTGCTTGACGATGACGACCTGACTCTTGGCGAATATCTAGTTTTAATAACTCAATACCGAAACAATTCACACGATAAATAAAATCGAGTAACTTTCCTTGAGCGATACCAGAAAGGTTTGAATCGACTAATGAGCGATAACATAACAATAATGGCTGCAACAACTCATTTTTGTGATGAATAATCTGGCTACGATCCACATCAGAATGTTGACCTTGTAATTTTGCAGTGAGCCATTCTCTGGTAATTTTTAAGCGTTCACGTGTTGTTCTTAAATATTCACGATAAGGCTCTGGATGAGGCTGACCTAAGGCAGTCTTTAGTTCATCACTGCACGCCTGAACAGAAAGCTCCCAACGTAAATCTTCAATATCTCGGAGGTAGAGATCCGCGGCTTTCCATCGAGATAACCATAAAACTTCTTGAGTCACTTTGTGTGTGACATTTGGGTTTCCATCTCGGTCACCACCCATCCAAGATGCAAACCGCACAGGTGCAATATCTAAAGGTAAAGCTTGAGAACAATGCTCTTGAACCAATTGATTCAATTCACGGACAAACTTAGGAATAGCGTTCCATAAAGTTTGCTCAATGGTGGTAAAACCCCATTTTGCTTCATCAATTGGGGTTGGACGATGTTGGCGAATTTCATCGGTTTGCCATGCTGAACAAACCAATTGTTTTAATTCAGAAAGAACTTGAGCGCGCTGTTTGGGGGTCAGCTTTTGCTGATCAAACTTAGATAAACACTCGTTGATCCCATCATATTTTTGGATCAAGGTGCGACGACTAACTTCCGTAGGATGTGCGGTGAGTACAAGCTCAATATTTAGCTCACAAATTTGTTGATAAAGGGTTTCCGCTGAAATCAGCTGTTGTTGAAATTTTTCAAAAAGGGGAATAAGGACATTCGCTGCAGCACCGTTTTCATCAAACTCATTTTGGCGACGGCTACGTACTACATGATATTGTTCTGCAATATTGGCAAAGTTCAGAAAATGTGAAAAAGCGCGTGTGAGTGGAAGAATCTCATCATCTTTTAAACTTAAAAATAAACTTTCTAATTGTTTTTCAGCTTCGCTATCACCATCACGTGCACCTTTCGCGAGTGCACGAATTTGTTCAACTTGATTAAACAAATCTTGTCCAGCTTGTTCTTTTAAAGTCTCTCCTAAAAGATTACCGAGTAAGCGTACGTCTTCACGTAATGGAGCATCAATTTGTTGAATCATTTTTTTCTCCTTTTCTTGTTCTTTTGACTATACCGCTTATTCATGACATGCCAAGCGATTGCAAAATAATTTAAAGAAAATTAGGTGAAAAATACGCCATTTAAGAATGGAGAGAGCTATTTTTTTGTATTTCAGCATAAATAATTCGATGGCTTGATGAATAATTTCATCACATTCTGCTTCACTGGGAACCTGACGAACACCTAATAATACTTCATGATGTCGATGCCCTAAGAGTAAAGAAAGGAGCAAATGTGTTTGCTTTTCAGCATCATCTTTCTGGATAAATCCGTGCTCAATCGCTTGAGCAAAAAAATCAGTCCATACCACAAATAACCGCTTATGAGATGCATTATAAAAAGGTTCAGCCAAAGGATTTTGCTCTGCTGCCAATTCTAATAATAAATGCTCAAGCTTAATGGCTTCAGGAAGATTGACAATTTGCAGCGCTAAACTACATACCTGATAGAAGTCTTCTAAAAAATTGGATTCAGGGTGTAATTGGATTCGCCGAGCATTGATTGATTCTTCGCACGTTTCTGCAATTGCATAGGTAAATAACGATTCTTTATCTTGAAAATGGTTATACACCGTCAGTTTAGTCACGCCAGCTTCTTTGGCAATTTGATTCATGCTTGAACCATGAAAGCCCTGTTTTAGAAACAAACGTTTAGCTGCCTCTAATATTTGTTTCTTTTTAACTAAATCCTTAGGACGTCCAATATTCATTTGCACAAAAAAATCCAAAAAAAACAGTTTAGGTCATACCTTGAAAAATGATTTTTAATTACTGTACCATGCGGTATATTAATTAAAAAATAATCAAATTAATATCCCTAATTTGATTTGCCTAAAAATTGACATAAGAGCAGTGCACATGAGTCCTCAAAAATTTGCCACATACAGTCTAATGCTCATTTGTAGTGTGATACTCACCGCGTGTAGTAAGGATAAACCCACAGAGGAACAAATTCCATTTGTGATGGTTGCCCAGCCGAATACTTCCCAAGATGAACTGAAAAGTTATGCAGGAGAAGTTCAGGCGAGACAGCAAACGGCATTGGCTTTCCGTGTTGGAGGACAAATTACTGAACGCTATGTTGATGTAGGGGATCGAGTCAAAGTCGGGCAAGTCTTAGCAAAATTAGATGTGAAAGATGCTCAACTGCAGTTAAATGCTTCAAAAGCTCAGTTAGAAAGCGCGCAATCTGCAGCCAAAATTGCCGAAGAAGAATACAAACGCTTTAAGCAGTTATTACCTATTAATGCGGTGAGTCGTTCGCAATATGATGCCGTAGAAAATCAATATAAATCGGCCATGTCCAATTTAAAACAAGCACAATCAAATTATGCAGTGAGTAGTAATCAGACGGGATATAACCAACTCATTGCCAATAAAAATGGCGTCATCACTGAGCGTAGTATTGAAGTTGGTCAAGTGATCGCAGCAGGGCAGGCAGCATATCAACTGGCGATAGATGGTGATCGTGAAGTGGTGATTGGTGTGCCAGAACAAGCAGTATCAGAAATTAAAACAGGTCAAAAAGCTTGGGTTACGCTATGGTCAAAACCAGAGGAGCGTTTCGCCGCATATGTGCGTGAAATTTCACCTGCTGCCGACCAATCTAGAACATTTAGTGTCAAAGTTGCTTTGACTGAAGGGCGTTCAGCAATTCAACTTGGACAAAGTGCGCGAGTATTTTTTTCAAATACCAGTTCAAATGTGATTAATGTTCCTTTGACCAGTGTATCTGCAACAGAAGATCAGCCTTATGTTTGGGTTGTGAATCCAGATCACAGTATCCGTAAGGTGAATGTTCAAATAGGTGCTTATGGTCGTGATACGGTACCTGTGACCCAAGGTTTAAAAGCTTCTGATTGGATCGTGGTTGGCGGTGTACACTTACTGCGAGATAAACAAAAAATTAATCCGATTGACCGTCAAAACCGTGCAGTCAATGTGAAAGCAGGACAAGTTGGAGCGAAAATATGAACTTTAACTTGTCAGAATGGGCGTTAAAAAATAAGGGACTGATCCTTTATTTCATGATTTTGATGGGAATATTGGGTGTTTATTCCTACTCAAAACTATCACAAAGTGAAGACCCTCCATTTAGTTTCAAAGTAATGGTGGTTCAAACCTATTGGCCAGGTGCGACAGCGGAAGAAGTTTCATTGCAAGTAACTGATCGCATTGAAAAAGAATTAATGAGTACGGGGCTCTATGATCGTATTGCAGCCTATTCTCGTCCTGGTGAATCAATGGTGACCTTTGTTGCCAAAGACTCGCTGCGTTCCCATGAATTACCGAATGTTTGGTATCAGGTTAGAAAAAAAATTGGAGATATCAAACACCAACTTCCTAGCGGTGTTCAAGGTCCATTCTTTAACGATGAATTTGGTGACACCTTTGGGAACATTTATGTCTTAACGGGTAATGATTTTGATTATGCCGTGATGAAGGAATATGCCGATCGCTTACAGCTGCAACTACAACGTGTACAAGATGTCGGTAAGGTTGATTTAGTTGGCTTGCAAGATCAAAAAATTTGGATAGAAATTTCAAATACGAAAACCGCTCAATTGGGTATTCCAGTTTCTGCAATTCAAGAAGCACTACAAAAACAAAATACCATGGCGAGCGCAGGTTTCTTTGAAACAAGCTCAGATCGTATTCAAGTGCGTGTCAGCGGACAATTGAAATCAGTCGAAGATCTCAAGAACATGCCATTACTGGTTGGTGATAAGACCATTCAATTGGGCGATGTGGCTGAAGTTTACCGTGGCTTTAGTGAGCCAGCTCAACCACGTATGCGCTTTATGGGCAAAAATGGTATTGGTATTGCGGTGTCTATGCGTAAGGGTGGTGACATCATTGCGCTAGGGAAAAATCTAGAAAAGACCTTTAATGATCTACAACAAACTTTACCTTTAGGGATGGAACTTAAAAAAGTTTCAGATCAGCCTGTAGCGGTGCAACGCAGTATTCACGAATTTATCAAAGTGCTCGCAGAGGCCGTGATTATTGTCTTATTGGTCAGCTTCTTCTCTTTAGGTTTCCGTACAGGATTAGTGGTCGCTTTCTCTATTCCCTTGGTCTTGGCAATGACGTTCGCAGGCATGAATTTCTTTGATGTTGGACTGCACAAGATTTCTTTAGGCGCATTAATCTTAGCACTTGGACTTTTGGTCGATGACGCCATCATTGCAGTTGAAATGATGGCCATTAAAATGGAACAAGGATATAGCAGATTAAAAGCCGCAGGTTTTGCTTGGAAGTCGACCGCATTTCCAATGTTAACGGGGACGCTGATCACTGCAGCTGGATTCTTGCCGATTGCCACTGCTGCGTCGAGCACAGGTGAATATACTCGCTCAATCTTCCAAGTTGTAACCATTGCTTTGGTGGTGTCATGGTTTGCAGCGGTACTGTTTGTTCCTTATTTAGGTGACAAATTACTGCCTGATTTTAATCAAATGAATCAGAAAGCCCCGTGGTATCAACGCTTATGGGCAAGATTACGTCAACAACCAGAGCCACAACCCGTCGTTCAACACCATGGTGAGCATCACGATCCATATCAAACCAAGACGTATCAAAAATTTAGATCTTGGGTTGAGTTATGTATTACTTATCGTAAAACCGTTATTGCTGCGACGGTTGCAATATTTGTCTTGTCAATTTTGATGTTCAAACTTGTTCCACAACAATTTTTCCCACCATCAAACCGTGCTGAAATTTTAGTAGATCTAAAACTAGAGGAAGGCGCTTCACTAACAGCGACAGAAAATGCGGTTAAAAAAGTAGAAAAATTCTTGTCGACTCAAAAAGGGATCGATAATTACGTCGCTTATGTTGGTACAGGTTCTCCACGTTTCTATTTGCCTCTTGATCAACAATTACCTCAGGCGAGTTTTGCACAATTTGTGGTTTTGGCTTCCTCATTAGATGAGCGAGATGAGATTCGCAAGAATCTGAGTGAAGAAATTAGCAAGTTATTGCCTGAGGTACGGACGCGTGTATCGCTATTGGAAAATGGACCACCAGTCGGTTATCCAATTCAATACCGTGTTTCTGGTGAAGATTTAAATACTGTTCGCCAACGAGCACAATTAGTGTCACAAGCAATCAGTGAAAATCCAAATACCACCAATGTTCATTTAGATTGGGGTGAGCCGAGTAAAATTATTTCACTTGAAATTGATCAAGATCGAGCGCGTCAGTTAGGCGTATCTAGCTTAGATTTGGCGAATTTCTTAAATAGTTCAATTACGGGTGCTGCGATTAATCAGTATCGTGAGAAACGGGAGTTGATTGATATTCGTTTACGTGGCGATCAAGCGGAACGTGTTGATGTGGCATCGTTACAAAGTCTCGCTGTACCGACGAGTCAGGGTACAACAGTTCCATTGGCACAGATTGCGAATATCCAATATAAGTTTGAAGATGGTCTGATTTGGCATCGTAATCGCTTACCGACGATTACTGTGCGCGCAGATATTCGGACTAAACTCCAACCAGCTACTGTGGTTGGTGAATTAACTGAATCTATTGAGAAAATTCGTGCCGAACTTCCAAGTGGTTATCTGGTAGAAGTGGGAGGCACTGTGGAGGAATCTGCACGTGGACAAACTTCAGTAAATGCTGGCATGCCGTTATTTTTGGCTGTGGTCTTTACCTTGCTCATGATTCAGCTCAAGAGTATTTCACGTTCGTTTATTGTTTTCTTGACCGCGCCTTTGGGTTTAATTGGCGTGGTATTGTTCCTGTTGATATTCAATAAGCCTTTCGGATTTGTGGCGATGCTAGGTACCATTGCTTTATCTGGAATGATTATGCGTAATTCGCTTATCTTGATTGATCAGATTGAGCAAGATATCAAAGCGGGTCATTCTCAATGGGAAGCGATTTTAGAAGCGACAGTACGCCGTGCCCGTCCAATTATTTTGACTGCATTGGCTGCTGTGTTGGCGATGATTCCGCTTTCACGCAGTATCTTCTTTGGTCCAATGGCAGTAGCAATTATGGGTGGACTCATTATCGCAACGCTATTAACGCTGTTCTTCTTGCCAGCACTCTATGCGGCGTGGTTTAAAGTGAAAAAAGAGTCAAAAACCGCGTAGTTTTATGTGAATACTAGGTGCGAACCATTGAAAAATTCAATATAGTAGTCCCTAGTTTTTAACACAAAATAACACAGTGGGCTGAGTACATAAAAAAACTGAATGTGCACTCGGTTGAGGTATAAAAAAGCATCCATGGGGCGAGACAATTTAACAAGACATCGTCGATTAATTACGATGTCTTATGTATTCATGTTTCTTGCATTGTTCACTGGTATCAGTGCTGCAATCGCCTATTTTTTAGCGCAAAAAGTGGCTCAAGCGCAAGACGCTGAAGTCTGGATCCATGCTCAAGCGTTATGGATTGCACGAAATGTTGTGCTATTCATGATGATGGCTGCATTTGCTGCTCTTTGGTTTATTCCTGCCTGCTTTATCTATTGGGATAGTGTGTTATGGGTAAAAGGGTGTACGGTGATTGGTGTCATTTTTACCACAATTGCATGGCTATTTCTCCTAAATGCATGGCTTAAAGGCTTAGTGAAATATCTCCAGAAAAAAGCCGCTTTTTAAAATAATGATTTAATTTACTTGTAATCTCGGAATATGACCCCAACATATTCCGCAGAGAAGTCATATCAAATTTTTTTGTGGAGCATCGCCAGACATGGCTAAACGTGATTATTATGAGGTTTTAGGGGTTTCTAAAACAGCTAGTGATGATGAAATTAAAAAAGCCTACCGTAAGTTGGCGATGAAATATCATCCAGACCGTAACCCTGATAATGCTGAAGCAGAAGAAAAATTCAAAGAAGCTGCTGAAGCGTATGAAGTTTTATCTGATAGTGAAAAACGCAGCATGTATGACCGCATGGGACATAATGCGTTTGAAGGCGGCTTCGGTGGCGGCGGCGGTGGTTTCGGTGGCGGTTTTAGCGCTGAAGACATTTTTAGTCAGTTTGGTGACATTTTCGGTGGCGCGTTTGGTGGCGGCGGTCGCCAACAGCGTCAAAGACGTGGTTCAGACTTACGTTATGTGCTTGAGCTCAGCTTAGAAGAAGCTGTACGTGGCGTAAAAAAAACAATCACTTTTACTGCGCCAGCACCATGTGAAGTGTGTGATGGTAAAGGTTCTAAAAACCCGAATGATGTTGAAACCTGTAAAACTTGTCACGGGGCTGGCCAGGTCCGTATGCAACAAGGTTTCTTCTCAGTTCAGCAAACGTGTAGCACTTGTCGCGGACAAGGTAAGATTATTAAAAATCCTTGTGGCACTTGTCATGGTTCAGGTGTTAAAGATCGTCAACAGACACTTGAAGTTACCATTCCTGCAGGCGTAGATAATGGCGATCGCGTTCGTTTAACTGGAAAAGGTGAAGCGATTCGTGATGGTCAATCAGGTGATCTATACGTAGAAGTTAATGTTCGTGAACATGAAATCTTCCAACGTGATGGCGCGGACTTGTATATGGATGTGCCGATTAGTATCGCTGATGCTGCATTGGGTAAAGAAATTGAGATTCCAACCCTTGATGGTCGTGTGAACTTGAAAGTACCTGAGGGAACACAAACAGGTAAAATGTTCCGTCTACGTGGCAAGGGTGTAAAACCAGTACGCACAAGTATGCAAGGTGATTTACTTTGCCGTATCGTGATTGAAACACCAGTCAACTTAACTGCACGTCAACGTGAACTTTTAAAAGAGTTACAAGAATCTTTAGATGGTGCGGACAGTAAATCTTCACCTAAAAAGAAATCATTCTTCGATCGTTTATTTGACTGATCAGAATGAAATAAAAACCCGACATTATTGTCGGGTTTTTTATTGAGTGATATAAGTTTCAGATATTTAAAGCTAGATAAGTGATACTACCATTAGATAATTTCTTAGTTTATGGGTGTATTCAAAAGTTGTTGAGACTTATTTGTTTAAGCTTTTAAAATCTAAAGGTAAATTTTTTAATAGGTTTTGTTAGAACTATAATTTAAAAAAAGAGGATCTGACGATCCTCATCATGTAATTTTGAAAAAACTAATCCTGAGCATCAATACTCTGACCATTCATACCTATACTGTCTTCGCCCATTAAATATAAATAAGCTGGCATGATTTGTTCAGGCGTTGCCAATACTTTCGGATCTTCATCAGGATATGCTTTAGCACGCATAGCTGTTCGTGTTGCACCAGGATTAATGCAGTTATAACGGATATTTGGATAGACATTTTCTTTTGCAAAAATTTGACTGACCGCTTCAATGGCAATTTTTGAAACTGAGTATGCGCCCCATTTCGCACGTGCTTCACGACCGACACCTGAGCTTGCAAAAACAACAGAGGCATTTTGAGATTTTTCTAATAATGGAAGTAAATGTTGGGTAAGAACAAAAGGTGCTCTTAAATTTACAGCCATTACATCATCCCACACTTCAGCAGGGTAGTGGGCCAATTCAACGCGCTCACCTAAAATCCCAGCATTGTGCAAAATCCCATCTAAACGACCAAATTGTTGGTCAAGCGTTTCCACAAGACGTTCGTAATCATATGCTGTTGCAGTAGAAAGTTGCAGTGGCAAAATTGCAGGTTGAGGAGCACCTAAACTTTCAATTTCGTCATAGATCACTTCTAACTTGTTCAGCGTTCTACCATGAAGAACGACGGTCGCACCATGTAAAGCATAGCTCAACGCTGCTGCGCGTCCAATGCCATCACCTGCACCCGTAATTAAAATTACTTTATCTTTCAATAAATCTGGGCGAGGCTGATATTCTGAATATTTCATGTGCGACCTCCTTCATTGTTCTAATTAAGCTGTTTTTTGGTGAGATTCGATCAATTCGATTAAGTGTTGATGTAATTCTTGTACATCATTCACTATACAATCTGCCTGCCAAGAATCTAAGTCATCTTTGTGTTCTAATGGTAAATATCCGTAAGCAGCCAAAATCGTGTACATATTTGCGCTTCGACCTGCATCAATATCACGTGGATGATCACCAACATAAATGCATTGTTCAGCTGGAACATTAATTTGTTGAGCAGCGAGATACATTGGTTCTGGGTCAGGTTTAGTGTGCTTAACATCTTCTGGGCATACGAGAACGGCACAACGTTCAGTTAAGTTTAAGGCTTGAAGTAGTGCCTCACTCAGCCAACGAGGTTTGTTTGTCACAATTCCCCATGGAATATCCCGTTGTTCCAAGTCCTCAATTAAAGGATACATTCCTGCAAAAAGGTCTGTATCCACAGCAATATCAGCACCATAGATATCTAGAAAGCGCTGACGATGTGCAAGGAAAATAGGATCATCAACCTGTAATTCAGGATAAACCAATTTCACCATCGCCCGAGCCCCCTCGGAGACCTGAGTTCGGATCAGGGCTGCATCTAAGATCTCTCGACCTTCTTCACGACACATTGCTTGAATAATACGAATAAAATCCGCAGCAGTGTCAATTAAAGTCCCATCTAGGTCGAAAAGTACGGCCTTCATTCATTCACCTCATTATGGGTGTAAACCATATAGTTCACATCGACATTTGGGGCTAACCAATAATGTTTAGTTAATGGGTTGTAATGTAAGCCTGTCATATCTTTAAGTTTTAAACCTGCGTTACGAATATCATGCGCTAATTCAGAAGGTTTAATAAATTTATGATAGTCATGAGTTCCTTTTTTCAAAAGACGTAACACATACTCTGCACCGATAATCGCAAATAAATATGATTTTGGATTACGGTTAATTGTGGAGAAGAATACATGACCGTTTGGTTTCACCAGTTTTTGGCATGCTTGAATGATTGACGCTGGATCTGGTACATGTTCCAACATTTCCATACAAGTTACGACATCGTATTGACCAGCTTGTTCTTCAGCCAATTGCTCAACTGGAATTTGACGATATTCGATATTGGTTACGTTTTCTTGTTCTGCATGCAGACGTGCGACATTTAATGGTGCTGCGCCCATATCGATACCGAGGACATCGGCACCACGGCGTGCCATACTTTCGGCCAAAATACCGCCGCCACAGCCCACATCTAGGACTTTTTTGCCACTAAGACCACCTGCATGTTCATCAATCCAATTCAATCGTAATGGATTGATTTGATGGAGAGGGCGAAACTCAGAGTGTTGATCCCACCATACTGCAGCAAGTGCTTCAAATTTAGCAATTTCTTGTGGGTCAACATTCAGTTGAGTCATTACAGCCACCTTAGCAAAGTTCGTTTTAATGGGTAGAATTTATATCAGATCTTAGTGTATCGCTAATTCCAAAAAAAGCGATAAATCTTGTAAAAAAGTTCACAGAATCAAAACGATTTTCTCATATTTGTTTTATAGTGAAACCATATGCTAATCAGAATGATTTAGAGGATAAAAACTTAATGAAAAAGGTGGTTTTTAGTGGCGTTGCCGCTGCGGTGCTGATGGCACTTTCAACAGGTGCAATGGCGAACTTTGTTGAAGGCAAAGATTATACGGTCGTGCAAAACCCAGGAAAGGTTGATGTCGCTGGTAAATTGGAAGTACGTGAGTTCTTTTGGTATGGCTGTGGTCATTGCTTTACTTTAGAACCTCATATGCAATCTTGGTTACGTAAAATTCCAAAAGATGTGAATTTTGTCCGTACACCTGCTGCAATGAACAAAGTATGGGAACAGAATGCACGTGGTTACTACATTTCTGAAGCACTTGGTGTTCGTAAACGTACCCATTTGCCTTTATTCCACGCGATCCATGACAAAGGTCAGCAGATTTTTGACCAAAAATCACAAGCACAATTCTTTACGAAGTATGGTATCCCAGAAGCGAAATTCAATAGTTTATATAATTCTTTCGCAATTACTGCCAAAGTCTCTCAAGCGAATAAATTAGCGCAGCAATATCAATTGACGGGTGTGCCAGCTGTTGTAGTAAATGGGAAATATGTCGTACAAGGTGATAATGGCCGCGTGTTACAAGTGGTCGATTATCTATTGGATAAAGAGCGTAAAGCTAAATAATAGAAAACCCGCATTGAGCGGGTTTTTTTATGCCTCAGTAGTATTCCAATTCAAAATCCCTTTAAAGATTAATCGTATTTGGGTAATGGACTGTTTTTTGAGTACCAGTTTTTGTAATTCAAGCTCCATACCTGAATATTGACGGCCCAAGCTAATCCAAGACATTGCCCATGTGAAACATAAATTAATTAAAATATTCGACAACATTTTTAGGTCACCAGCATGATGAAAATTTTGTACGATTTCGAATTTTTGTAGGTCATTGGCCAAATCAGAATTTAGAAACTCAATTTCACGAGCAATCGCACGTCTTACCACTTCAGAACCCCCCCAGCGCTCTGCGATCATAAAAATCCAAGGTTGGGTATTTAAATCGATGGCTTCAAAAAAAAGTTCCATGCTGGTTTCGGCTTTCGCATCAGGGTGGGCCAAACCTTGACCGAGCTGATGAAGTACGGTTTTCAAATATAACGCGACTTGATCCACCAACTCTTGGCCTAATTCATCCATATCTTGAAAATGTCGATAAAAGGCTGTTGGCACCAAACCAACCTCACGTGCAACTTCACGCAGACTAATACTGCTAAATGAACGGCCAGATGTGCTTAAGCGCAAAGCGGCATCCAGTAAAGCCTGACGACTTTGTTGTTTACGTTCATCGCGTATAGACATCTTAAAACCTGAGAAGTGAAGTCGAGATGAGTCTATCAAAAAAATATAAAAATTAAACGACGAATGTCAGTGAACATGTGTTGACTCAATTTCAAAATCAATATAGTGTACACATGTTCACTATTAGAACACTTGTTCACTCAATTAAATTGAAATACAAAAGAGGAACGTTTGAGATGAGTAGTTATCTGTCATATCGTCCTGAATGGATTCGAGAAGATTTCGTCGATTTTATCGCTGAAAAAATACATCCCACTTTGGCTTGGAAAAAAGTCAAAGCATCGCTCGTGAGTCGTCAGGCACTTAGTCACGATTTCTATGAGATTCATTTATGTCCAAATCACAATTTCGATTTTCAACAGATTGAGGCAGGGCAAAGTGTTTTAGTGACAGTTGTAATTGCAGGCGTGCGTCTACAACGTAGTTATTCGATTGTGGAAATTTCTGCGACAGGTAATCTGGTGATTGCTGTCCGAGCTCAAGGAGTAGTGTCGAATTGTTTAAGCCAATTGGCGATAGGTTCTGTTGTGGAAATTTCTCAAGCGCAAGGTGAATTTACGCTTGAGCCGACTCAACAGCCAATTGTGTTATTGGCGTCGGGGAGTGGCATTACCGCCATTTATGCATTGCTTACGAAGGCTTTAAACACATTATCTGTACCTATCTATTTGATTTATTTCTGTCGAGATGACGCGTTCCACGTGAAACTACAACAGCTCGCTTCAAAACATGATCATTTTAATTATCACTATTTTAATACACGCCAACATAAACAATATCTGACATTGGCGTTGTTAGAGCAGTTAATGCCAAGTTTTAGGCAAGCACAGATTTATGCATGCGGTGCAACTTCGATGATGCAAGCTGTAAATCAAATTTGTCATGAAGAGGGGATCAGCAATCAGCTCAAACAAGAGTTTTTTCAAATCCGTGTAGATGAAGAAATTGAAAAACAATCTGTCACGTTTATCCGCAGTCAGAAATCGTTTGAAGCTCAAAAAAGTTTGTTGGTGAGTGCTGAAGAGGCTGGATTAAGACCCGCTCATGGATGCCGAATGGGTATTTGTAATGCATGTGTCTGTAACAAAGTGAGTGGCGCTACTAAAAATATGCTCACAGGTGAAATTGAACATGAGCCAAATCGACAAATTAAATTATGTATTAGTCAGGCAGTAAGCCCTGTTGTGATTAATTTGTAATTTAACGGTATCGTATAAGACTGGAGAAAAATAATGAATATGTCACTTAATACAACATGGCAATCAAAATCTAAACATCTGACCGCTGAGCAAATTGAAGCATTTGGACAACGCGTTGAGCAGATCCGACTCAGTATTATGAATGATTTGGGTGAACAAGATGCCAAATATATTTATAAGATTCGTAACTTTGTTCGCTATAGCGAGATTGGCTCACGTGCATTGCTGATGTTTGGTGGTTGGATTCCACCTGTTTGGTTGGTAGGTACAGGATTACTGGGCGTGTCCAAAATTGTTGAAAATATGGAGCTTGGACATAATGTGATGCATGGTCAATTTGACTGGTTGAATGATCCTAGTTTAAACGGTGCGACATATGACTGGGACACCATCTCAACAGGCGATGACTGGAAATATACCCATAACTATGTACATCACACCTATACCAATATTGTGGGTATGGATCATGATGTGGGTTATGGTCTACTTCGTGTTTCAGCATCTCAACCGTGGGAACCAAGATTTTTGTTTAATATTCCATTAGCAATTCAATTGATGGTGTTTTTTGAATGGTATGTCGGTGTTCAAAACCTACACTTGGAAGACGCGCTTGTTTATAAAACCAAATCTTGGAAACAAGTGTGGAAAGATGCTGAAAAATTAAGAAAAAAAGTACGACGTCAGGTGGTGAAAGATTATGTCTTTTTCCCGATTATCGCTGGTCCAAATGCGCTTCCTGTCTTCGTAGGCAATGCAGTTGCAAATGTGATTAGAAGTTTATGGTCATCTGCAGTGATTTTTAATGGTCATTTTACTGAAGATACAGAAACATTTGAGATGGATAACACCGAAAATGAAACGCGAGCAGAATGGTATTTACGTCAAATTCGAGGTTCAAGTAACTTTACCGGAACATCATGGCTGCATATTTTGAGTGGTAATTTGAGTCATCAAATCGAGCATCATTTATTCCCTGATATGCCTGCAAATCGCTATGCAGAAGCTGCGCCAAAAATTAAAGCGTTATGTGAGGAATATGGCATTCACTATAATGAAGCAAACTTTATGAAACAATTCTGGAGCGTTTGGGTTCGTTTAGCTAAATGTTCTTTACCAAATGATAAGACAGCTAAAATTTCTCAATCTATAAGAAAATTAAGAGGAATATTTGCTTGAGTACCACTATTTAGTTTAATTCATGAAAGGCATGGAGCATTGAACAAAGTTTTAAGCGTGGAACGTGAAGAGTCAACAAAAAAGCCCGATTGGTGAGGATCGGGCTTTTGAATCAAATAAAGGTACTTAAATTAAAAAATGGGTATTACGTTAATTGTAAGAAATCTAAAGTTACTCAGAAGACAAAAATATTATTCCAACATCTAGTTGTTCTAACTTATTAGGATCAGAATTAGAAACTTGTTCCTGAAGTTTTTCAGAATAATCATATATTTTCGTTCTATAACCAGGAAATTGAATATAAATATGTGCAGCACTCATATTCCAATCTTTTAAACTTGGTTTTATCAAATAATATTTTAGTGTTTCAGGAGAAATTTTAAACTTACCTTTGCTATCGGTTGTAATAGAATTATGACTATCTCTAGCTGTATCATATCCAATATAGCCATGATAATTGGCAATAGGTTTTTTGCTTTCAATACTATATATATAGCCTGTAGTTTCAGGAGTTAAATATAAAGTCTTTTGAGTGCAAGCTACTAAAAAAGTGGATATAAATATTATAAGCAAATGACTAAAAAAAAATTTCATTTTGTAATTCCAGAAATAAATAAAAGCCCAGCTACGTCTTCTTGACTTGCTACAGATCGTTCATGAAATAGAGTTATATTATTTTCATTTTCATCTGCATATTTCATTAAATCAATTTCTCCACTTTTTGGATAAGTAGTACCTGCTTTTGGACTTTGATTAATAATTCCAGAGGTGGATTTATGCCCTTTTGAATGCTTTTGACCGCTATAAGCTAACAATAATTCATGTCCCATTTCATGTGCAAATGTAAGTCTAAATTGTTTATTTGCTTTTGATGCATCCCAAAATTGCCATATAGCCCCTCTCGATGTGTTAAATAACATATAACCAGTATTATAAAATGTACTCCTGTAAAGCTCCCAATTAGCACTTCTACTTGGACGCCAATTAGTAGCAAATATTAACTTCATCATAGGCATCATATTTACTGTTGACTCTTGAGCAGTTAGAAAAACCTCATAATTTTTTCCATCTAACAATATACTTTTTCCAACTGGATGAGAGCCATTTCGACTCCAGTAATATTTCATTCCATCTAAAGCCATTGTTTTTAATTGTTCATAGGAAACATTCCTTGACCGATATGGAGGTTTTCCTATGAGAATCTGATTTGGTGGGATATATTTCCAAGAATCAATACCTTGTTCCCCCCCATCTGACAGACCAATTCTTAATATAATTGCTATCTTTAAGGTTTTTTTATTAATTAAAATGTCTATCCAATCTTTATCTTTATACTTAAATTTTACATTTTTAGTCTGACTACATTGCTCTTTATCAAAGGCATAGCCTTTTATTCTAAAATTAATGCCATCTTTTGAAGTAAATTTTTTGCTATCATAGATATCATTTACGAACCCGTCCCAATCAACTTTTATTTTTTTTCCTGGGTGATGTGGGCCTGAAATTCTTTTTATTAACTGATATTTCCCAGGTTCCATCTCTATCTCTAATTTTAGATATTCAAAAATTCCAGCCTTAATTTTGATTTCATAATCAATTTTATCATTTGATTTTTTTCCTTGATAAGAAGGAACACCACAAGGTATAAATAAATCTGTTTTAATACTGATTTTACTCAACTCAATATCGAAATTATTTTTGTCAGACAAAAAGTTATTAGTAAGTTGGTTATTAGTCGTTTGCAAATTAGAAATGGTCGAACTACTGGAACCATTTCCACTTGTCCCAACAACATGAACTTGTTTTGGCATCAAAGTAGCACCACACGTGAACTTATCACCGACATAAGCGACTGCTTTACCATCAAAAATTACATGGTCATTACTCTTAATCAAAGTTGACCACGTTTTACATTTTGGACAAGCAAAACCATCTCCCGCACGAAGAAATAGGTTTCCCATTTGAGAACTTCGCGATTGAGTGGATAACACTGTTCCACCATGACTTGTTGTAGAACCATGTATGCCAAAACCTTTAGACACTCTTTGATCCTCCAATCATTGAAATCATGAAATCTTTGGGTAAAGCGGCATCATGATACAAACGTAAGACATGAGCTGTTATTGGACTATCGATAATTTCATCACCATTTTCTAATAGTGAGCCAATAAGTGCTGCGGATCGATTATGAACAGTGATGGCACTACCAGCACCAGAGATAATTTTTGCTGTTGAACCATCAGTGTATATCGCTTCATCACCTACTAAAGCTAAAGAAATACCTTTGACCTTATAGGTATCAGTAGAGGCTCTTACTAAACCACCTTTTTTCGTTTTAGAACCATTAAATGCAGCATAAACTTTGGTATACGGCTTATTATTCCAGTAGAGTTGCTCTGCTTGGTGAATCTTTTGAATATCATCTTGGGAAAGCTTTTTTAGCTGCTCTTCTGGCAGTTCATGCAAAAAAATAGGGCTAGTCATGCTAGATCCAATTATTCTAATTCAATAAAGAATAACAAAATACAGAATGAAGAAAAAGTTCAAAATGTAATCACACATTATCAAGAATAGTGATCATTTTACATATGGGCGTTATACGAAGTCTGATCATTTTTTATGTCAACTCAGTTCAAACCAATGTATGTTTTTAAATGAAACTGCAATTTTAAAACACGGACTTATAACAAAGTTAGATGCCATCAATCTGCTATAATGTGCCCAATCTTTTTTTAAGTAAAAATTAGGACGTATTATGCGTATTGACCAGCGTGCATTAGACCAGTTACGTGACGTTAAAATTACTCGAAACTATACACGTTATGCAGAAGGTTCAGTTTTAGTTGAATTTGGTCATACCAAAGTTCTTTGTACTGCCAGTGTTGATAATTCAGTACCGCGCTTCTTGAAAGGAAAAGGCCAAGGTTGGGTGACTGCTGAATATGGCATGTTGCCACGTTCAACCCATACACGCAGTGACCGTGAGGCAGCTCGTGGTAAACAAAGTGGACGTACTCAAGAAATTCAACGCTTAATCGGTCGTAGTCTACGTGCCATGGTGGATTTGAAGAAATTGGGTGAGAACACGATTACAATCGATTGTGATGTTATTCAAGCCGATGGTGGTACACGTACAGCGTCTATTACAGGTGCTGCGGTAGCCTTGATTGATGCTATGAATTCATTACTTGAGAAAAAGAAAATCAAACAAGATCCACTCAAAGGATTGGTGGCTGCAATTTCTGTTGGTATTTATCAAGACGAAGTACTACTCGACTTATGTTATGAAGAAGATTCAAACTGCCAAACAGACTTGAATGTGGTGATGACTCAGGCGAGTGAGTTTATTGAAATTCAAGGTACTGCAGAAGATAAACCGTTCACGCGCACGCAATGTAACGCAATGCTTGAAATGGCTGAGAAAGGCATTCAAGAGTTAATTCAAAAGCAACAACAAGCACTAGGCTGGTAATTCGCATTTGATTGCATGCGTTGATTGTAAAAAAGCACCTTGATAGAGGTGCTTTTTTTTATTTCATAGATTTGCAATTGAAGCTTCATTGCAGCGTCACGAAAAAAGCGTATCACTGAGTTCGCATAAAACGAGAAGGATAACTACATGCGAGCTTATTTTTTTATACTCATCCTTACACCGAGTATTTTGTTAACAGCTTGTGGGGGAGATGATGATCACCAAACATCCAAACCGCAACCTTCAGATCCAAGCTGTGAAATCCACTGTGCTCCATAACCATAACAAGAATAAAAACAGGATAATTGTATGAACCGTCGTGACTTTATTTTAAATTCGACCAAGACATTATTGGGTGCATCTGCATTAGCGAGTTTTCCGCTGAGTATTCAAAAAGCTTTAGCAATTAATGCAAAAGTCGAAACTGGCACTATTCAAGATGTGAAACATGTGGTGATTTTGACTCAAGAAAATCGTTCTTTTGATAACTATTTTGGAACATTCAAAGGAGTACGTGGTTTTGGTGATCGATTCACCATTCCATTGAGTGGCAAAAGAGCGGTGTGGGAACAGTATGATGCCAACAAAAATAAAATTTTGCCTTATCACCTAGACAGTTCATTGGGCAATGCTCAACGTGTTTCGGGCACACCTCATTCATGGAAGGATGGTCAAGCCGCTTGGGATTGTGGGCGTATGGGCAATTGGGTGGAACATAAACAACCCCAATCCATGGGCTATTTTAAGAAACAAGAGCTCGAGTTCCAGTTTGCACTAGCAGAAGCATTTACTTTATGTGATGCCTACCATTGCGCTATGCACGCGGGAACTAATCCCAATCGTAAATTTATTTGGACAGGGACCAACGGGCCAACTGCTGCAGGTGTCGCGAGTGTAGTCAACGAGTTTGATAGTATTGGCTCATCAATGATCGGCTACGACTGGACCACGTATCCTGAACGATTACAGCAAGCTGGGATCAGTTGGAAGGTTTATCAAAATATGCCCGATAATTTTACGGATAATCCTTTGGCTGGATTTAAGCAATATCGCAAAGCCAATGAATTATCTGGTAAGCCGGTTAGCCATGCCAATATTTTGTCGCCTGAATATGATGAGCGTATTGATCAACGACAACCTCTCTATAAGGGTATTGCCAATACGATGCCTAAGGACGGCGGTTTATTAGGACAATTTAAACAAGATATCTTAGAGGGTAAATTGCCACAGGTGAGCTGGGTGGTCGCACCGGCAGCGTATAGTGAACATCCGGGACCATCAAGTCCTGTTCAAGGCGCGTGGTACATTCAAGAACTGTTAAACACTTTAACGGCAGATCCAGAGTTATGGAGTCAGACGGTTTTACTGGTCAATTTTGATGAAAATGATGGTTTCTTTGATCATGTACCATCGCCCTCTGCACCATCAAGAGAAATCAATGAAGTAGGTGATATCGTTAAAGTTCATGGTAAAACCACGTTATCAGAACAAGAGATATCATATGAATATTTCAATCACCCACCTGTATCAGGTTCGATAGCACAGCCTGAATTAAAATTTAAAAATGGTAAGAATGAAAACTTCTGGCATGGTGTGTATGGTCCAGGAGTACGTGTTCCAATGTATATCATTTCACCGTGGAGTCGTGGGGGATGGGTCAACTCTCAAGTCTTTGATCATACTTCAATTATTCAATTTCTTGAGCAACGTTTTGGCGTGCAAGAGCCTAATATTAGCCCTTATCGTAGAGCAGTCTGTGGTGACCTTACGTCGGCGTTTGACTTTAAGACACCTAACTTTAATGTTCTGCCAACACTCCATGGGCAAAGAACAAAACAAGAAGCTGACAATACGCGTCGTTCGCAAGAGCAACTTAGTAAGGTTCCAGTCCCATCAAATCAACAATTTCCTCTGCAAGAAACTGGAATACGTCATTCTCGAGCATTACCTTATTTATTACATACCAGCGCGCGCGTACAGGTTGCAACCCGAAATATTCAACTGATTTTCGCAAATGGTGGAGAACAAGGTGCGGTTTTCCATGTCTATGACAAACTGGATTTAAATGCCATTCCTCGACGTTTTATGGTGGAGGCTGGAAAACAACTTGAGGATGTTTGGGAGCTAGCAGATGATCAATATGATCTTTGGGTGCTTGGGCCAAATGGTTATCATCGAGCATTCAAGGGAAATCTTCACCATCAAATTGAAAGAGATCATTTGCCAGAAATTCGAATTTGCTATGAAGCTTGTCAACCTAAAATAATTTTAAAAATACGGCATGATGGGGCTGAAACTGTGGAGATGATGGTCAAGGACAATGCGTACTACAATCAAAAAGTGTGGACTGTCAAAACTCAATCGAATGAGGCTGAACTTCATCTCGATTTAACGGAGTCTTGGGGATGGTATGATTTTAATGTGGTAATCGCCCAACAGCAGGGAGAGCAGGCTTATGAACGTCGATTTGCTGGACGTATTGAAACAGGGCAGCATACATGTACTGATCCTATGATGGGATTATTGCAACCTAAATCTTAAACACGAAGTAAAAAAGCCGTGAATGTTCACGGCTTTTTTCAGAATTGAAAAATTCAGGTATTAAGACAGTTGAAATGAATTAGAGATCCAACCCTTCGGAAGTTGAGGCATTATAAGCTCCTCAGGGCGATTTGGATCTTCATCCAGTTGTTTACCACCATAAATGACATCATTAATCTGCCCATTTTGATTTTGATAGGTTAACCAAGGATAGGTTTTACCAAACCCAACAGGATCTTGGGTGTAATCACAAACACCATCTGGAAAAACTTTTTGTAATCGAGTCCATTGCTCATCTGTAAAGTTAATATTGGGGTAAAGACGACGTGTGAGTGGTTGTAGTTTACATTTATTGGCGTAGGTACTAATTTGATCACCTGCTACCATTCGCGGTGTTTTATAGACCGGTACACGAAGGTTATTGCAGAACCCAGATCTTCGAATCGTTCCTAATGTGATACATGAGTCGTTAAGATTTACTTTATTGCGTGTGAGTTTCTGTGGCAGAGGTAAATTGCTTGTATCATTTTTTACGCGATCCAACCATTGGTTCATATCATTGAAACTGATTTCTAAACATTTAAGATCGCCAATCATAATGGTATCACCTCCATACAGAAGCTGATTGTGATGATGTCCGTGTGCTTTGTCTAAACGTGCTCTAATCGCGAATGCTCGGTAAGCATCATGGAAGATCGCTGGATCTGGACCACGACAATCAATAATCGCCACTTGATCTAAATTATTGGCAACATTGATTAAACCAGTTCGATAAGCATTTTTTAAACCTTGCTCCGTGGCATATAACCGTTCGGGAATTGGATTAATATCAATATCAACTCCACCGAGGCGTTCATTTAATAAAACAAATTTTTCAGCATTGATCACACCATCAAATAAGGTTTGAAGCCCGTATTGCACACCGACATTATCAATTGGTAGGTTAGCAAACCCAATATTTCGCTGGTTTTCGACAGGACTCCAAATTTGTCTAAGCTGTTGTGTATTTGGATCAACTTCAGTTGGATTTCTGAGACCCAACAAATTTACAGCAGCCTCTTGAATTGAACAGCGTGTCCCATTCGGATTTGAGGTGGCATTGTACAGTTGTGTTTCTGATATTCCGCTACAAATGGTATTTGGTCGAGCAACATCGAATTGCGCAAGTTCACTGACATAACCATTAATCTCAGAAATATGACCTTGAATATGGTTAATTTGATGAGGGAGGAAAGAGCGGCCTTCTGCTGTTTTAAAATAATTGATCATAATATGATAATCAGCAAACTGAGACGCTGTACTCCATGCATCAGGGAAGGAGCAGGTTACTAACAAACCTTGGTATACACCTGGATAAGCGTTAGCTACCCATTGAGATGCGAGCGCGCCACCTGAACAGCCTTGTCCAATCGTGTAGTCTAAAGTGCCGTATTGTTCGATAAAACGTTCTTTGGCCATAATGATTGATTCAGCTTGAACCGCCAAATTACAGTTATGTCCACTGTTGGATAGCGCCGTAGACATGACGCCATAACCTTTGCCCAAAGCCTTGATGGTAATATCTGGCAAAATAGAAGTTGATGTCGCAACCACGGTAGGTGCAGTTGCAGACTGATAATCATTTCCGCAACTTTGCCCATGGGTTACTAACAGCTTATTATTAAATTGGGGTTGTGGATTCAGCGCAGTCCAAGGCTGATTAGGATTAAACAATACAGCAAACCGATATTCATCACGATTTTGATAGCCGACCTCCTCTCGAATGATAAATGGCACTTCTACGCCTGTATCGGTCTTAATTTTGGAAATCAGACCCGCCGAAGGTGGTTTATCAGGATTATAGGTTTGTAAAGTTCCGATTAAATTCCGATAGTAGTAATTATATTGAATAGGTTTACGGCAAAATAAATCAGTCGAGCCGTTGGTACAGGTCCATGGATTAATTTGAGGTCCAGATAAAAGAGGACCTGTGGTACTGAAATTTTTTAAATATAAATTTTGAATTGCGTTTGGTGTTTCAATTTTTAGTAGATTTTCCCCTAACTGTAATCCATCCAATAGCACTCTATTTTGAGCATTGGAAAAGCGAGATTTGATGTCCTGTCCATTTAAATGAATGCTTATATTTGCGTCATTAAAATTAATCGATGAGTCTAATTCGATCAATACATCATTATCTGTCACAAGATCGGGGCGAGTAGATAAAACAGTCACGAATTCTTTTTCAAGTTTATTCGTTGGATTGTCAGGATCAGTTGGATTGGTCGGAGTTGGCTGTGATCCATTACCACCGCCTGAATTCCCCCCAGATTCGTTGGAGCTTTTACAACCGACGAGTAAGCTGCTACTAATCGCGACGCTTAAAAGCGTATAGATCATTTGCGTTTTCATGTGATTTCCCTAATGTACAACATGGTGGATGCAATCGATCCGATGACTGCATTTCTTTTTATTTATTCACTGACATTCAGCATGGTCTATGCTCTGACACCCTCCTATTATTTAGACAATGCGAACTCATGGGATTAATTGTATTTATTGGCTTCACTATGAATGAAAATCGAACAGTATTCCATGACAGAAAATTGAATAATTGTAAAATTACGGCAAATAAATAATTGAAATTTAATGATTTATTTTGCAATTTATTTGTTTAATATGATTTTGATTAAAAAATAATCTTAAAGCGCGGAAGGTATCAATAAGTTCTACATAAATTCAAATTTTTTTGTATTTATGAAATAAAGTTAATGTAGCATCACAGTTTTAAGCAAATAAAAAAGGAGCAAAGCCCCTTTTTTATTGAGAGATAGGATTGAATCGATTAAGCGTTAAAGCGCATAGATAAATCGATGGCTTTGACATCTTTAGTCAGTACACCCATTGAAATAAAGTCGACGCCTGAAGTAGCAACTTCACGTAAGTTGTCGATGGTAATATTACCTGATGCTTCCAGTTTACAACGACCAGCCACATGCTTGACTGCATCAATCATTTGTTGTTGGCTGAAATTGTCCAACATGACGATATCGGCACCAGCATCTAAAGCTTGGTTTAATTCATCCCAAGTTTCAACTTCGACTTCCACAGGTTTACCTGGTGCAATGGCATGTGCTTTGTCGATTGCTTGCTGAATACCACCTGCAGCCATAATATGGTTTTCTTTAATTAAAAAAGCATCGAATAAACCTAAACGATGGTTTTGACCACCACCTACACCCACCGCATATTTTTGCGCAATACGTAAGCCTGGTAATGTTTTACGTGTATCAAGCAGTTTGGTATTTAAACCTTCCAAATGTTTCACATATTCAGCCGTTTTTGTAGCAACAGCAGAAAGGGTTTGTACAAAATTAAGTGCTGGGCGTTCAACGGTTAACAGACTGCGTGCTGAGCCGGCAAGTTTTAAAAATGCCTCATTGGCTTGAACTTGATCGCCATCTTGCTTTAACCAAATCACATCAACGCTTGGATCATAGGCTTTAATTAAAGCATTCACCCACGGTTGCCCTGCAAGAATCATCGTTTCGCGACTGATAATGGTTGCTGTTGCTTGTTCATCTTCAGGTGTCAGCAATGCGGTGATATCACGCTCACCAATATCTTCTTGCAATGCTTGTTGGATATTGATTTGAATTGATTGTTCAAGCAAAGATTGCGGTATGCTCATAAAATCCCTATTGTAGGCACCAGAAAAATGAGCAATATATTACCATTGCACCTCAAGTAATGGTGCTGTTTTTTTCGTCCAAGTCTTTTCCAAAGATGAGCGTGGATGAATTGTCATAAGTTGCAAACACGGATTGAGATCACACATGTCGAATGTACCCAAGCTTCAAGTGGTAGATGGTGTATTACAAGGTGCAAGATTTATTGCTTCACCAAATTTTAATCAAAGACCAGACCATACTGACATTCAACTGGTGGTCATCCACAATATTAGCTTACCGCCCTCACAGTTTGGAGGAGGCTATATTGAGCAGTTTTTCCAAAATAAATTAGATTGGAATGCACACCCTTATTTTAAAACCATTGAAGGGATGCAGGTCTCAGCACATTTATTGATTTTAAGGTCAGGCGAAATTTTACAGTTTGTTAATTTTAAAGACCGTGCTTGGCATGCGGGACGCTCTACGTACATGGCAAATCCAGAATGCAATGATTATTCGATTGGCATTGAACTCGAGGGTAGTGATGATCAAGATTTTACGGAACAACAATATCAAGCTTTAGTTGAGGTCGTGGCAACACTTCAACACGCTTATCCTAAAATTAAAAGTCATATCGCAGGGCATTCAGATATTGCACCTGGACGAAAGACCGATCCAGGACCGCATTTTCAATGGTCTTATTTTAGAGATCAATTAAAACAACGAAAAATATGATGCTTTGTCGAATGAAATAACAATTTAAAAGCGAAGTTTTATTACAATATCGTCAATCTTTTTAAGTGGTGAATATGATGGCGCTTTGGCGATCCACCTTTATTGTGAGTGCAATGACCATGTTGTCTCGTGTCATGGGGCTTATTCGAGACATGGTGCTGTTAAATGTGTTCGGGGCAGGTAAAGACTTCGATACTTTTGTTGTAGCGTTTCGTATTCCCAACTTTTTTAGGCGTCTTTTTGCCGAAGGTGCATTTTCCCAAGCATTTATTCCTGTTCTCACAGAATATAAAACCACCAAACTCCATGCTGAAGTTCAGATCCTAATTAGTCGGGTATTTGGATGTTTGCTTACCGTGATGACTGCATTAACTTTGCTGTGTATGATTGTTGCACCTGCGATATTGTATGTTTATGCGCCAGGATTTCATGCCGATGCAGCCAAATTTGATTTGTCAGTCGACTTATTCCGTCTCACCATTCCCTACCTGATGTTTATGTCGCTGACGGCATTTGCCAGCAGTATCTTAAACAGCTATGGCTCATTTACCACACCCGCATTTGCGCCAGTGTTGTTGAATATTGCAATGATTGCAGGGGCTTTGTGGCTGTCTCCATATATGGAAACACCCATTATGGCATTGGGTTGGGCAGTGGTGTTTGCTGGCATTTTGCAATTAGCCCTACAAATTCCGGAACTGTGGCGCAAAAAACTCCTGATCCCCCCTAAAGTTGATTTTAAGCACGAAGGTGTCGAGCGTATTTTAAAATTAATGTTGCCTGCACTGTTTGGGGTTTCAGTCACACAAATTAATTTACTGCTCAATACCATTTGGGCGTCTTTTATGCAAAATGGTTCTGTGTCATGGCTTTATACTGCAGAGCGGATGACCGAATTGCCTTTGGGCTTAATTGGTGTAGCCATCGGAACGGTGATTCTACCTGCACTCTCTGCGCGTAAAGCGGAACAGGATCAAACTAAATTTAAGGCCATGTTAGATTGGGCTGCACGTGTTATCGTATTTGCAGGTATCCCAGCCAGTATCGCTTTATTTATGTTGTCTACACCGATTATTCAAGCGCTGTTCCAACACGGTGCTTTTGATGCACGAGCGACAGAAATGACCGCTTTGGCATTACAATGTATGAGTGGTGGTGTCTTGGCATTTATGTTGATTAAAGTCTTTGCTCCTGGATTTTATGCGATTCAAGATACCAAAACCCCAGTACGTGTTGGCCTAATGGCAGTTGCAGCAAACGCCATCCTCAATGTGGTTTTTATTGGTATCTTCAAATGGATGGGCTGGGAAGAACTCCATATGGCATTGGCGTTGTCATCTACAGGTTCTGCTTTAGTCAATGCAGGGATGCTATATTTCTATTTACACAAACGTGAAATATTCCGATTTGGTCCGCACTGGAAAAAATTATTTTTCCAATTTATGGTCGGTAACGCCGTGATGATCGCAGCTTTATGGTATGGTCTAAGCTGGTATAACCCAGATGTAGCACCGTGGATTCGTGTATTTGAAGTGCTTGGTCTCTGTGTATTGGGTGTGGTTGCTTATGTATTGGGTTTATTTACGACTGGCTTTAGACCAAGACAGTTAAAACACGGCTAATGCTTCAAACAGACTCTCAATAAAAACATAAAAAAAACATCGCGGAAGCGATGTTTTTTTATAAGTCATGTGAACATTAAGGCAAAACTTTTAAAAGTTCGACATCAAAGATTAAGGTGCTGTTCGGCTCAATCGCATCGCCCGAACCGATCTCACCATAGGCCAAATCAGCAGGAATAAAGAAGCGGTATTTAGCACCTTCCTTCATGAGTTGTAAGCCTTCAGTCCAACCCGGAATGACTTGACTCACTTGGAATTCAACCGCTTGATTACGCGCGATCGAACTATCGAATACTGTGCCATCGATCAAACGCCCTTCATAATGAACTTTCACTTTTGACGTCGCTTTAGGTGTTTTGCCTTGACCTTGCTGAATCACTTGATATTGCAGCCCTGTTGGTCGTGTGACAATACCTGCTTTTTTGGTATTCTCTTGTAAAAATTGCTGCCCAGATTTTAAATTTTCTGCAGCCAATTTTTGAAATTCGATCAGCTGTTTGGATTCACTCTGCTTTTTGTATTTGGTTAAAGCCTGCGCCATTTCTTGATCGGTTAAACTCGATTTTTGACCAGTTGAGCCTTGTTTCAATCCTTCAATAAAGGCATCTAAATTGATATCTTTTAATGTATCCGCATTAGTGCGTCCCATCACATAGCCATAGCTATATCCGAGCTGATCTTTCTCAGTACTTTTATTGCTAATGTTTGCCGCAAATGAGCCAGAGCTGAGGATTAGCAGACTGCTTAATATAGAGATTTTTTTCATCTTTCAAATCCAAAAAAGGAGAGCTGAAGGCTCTCCTTTTGATTAATTTATTTGACTTCGATTAATTCAACATCAAAAATGAGTGTGCTGTTTGGTGGAATCGTACCAGGAACACCCTGTTCACCATAAGCCAGATTCGATGGAATATATAAGGTTGCTTTACCGCCTTCCTTCATCAATTGTAGGCCTTCTGTCCAACCAGGGATGACCTGATTCAACGGAAATTCAATTGGTTCGCCACGTTCAACCGAGCTATCAAAGACTTTGCCATCAAGTAATTTACCGGTGTAATGCACTTTAACCACAGAACTTGCAGCAGGTTGTTTGCCTGTACCTTCTTTGCTGACGAGATACTGCAAACCAGAGGCAGTTGTTTTAACATTCGGTTTTTTGGCATTTTCAGCAAGGAAGCTATTGCTTTGTGCATTGGCAGCTTTAGAGTCTTCGACTTTCTTTTCTTCTAATTCTTTTTGTAAAGCGACGTAGGCAGTTTGCAGTTCCTCATCGGTATAGGCACGTTCTTTTTTAGCATGCGCTTCACGGACACCGACAATAAATGGATCAATCGCGACTTCAGGAGGAGTTTGGCTGGCAACTTCATAACCGAGTGCATAACTGATTTTATCAATCGGTTTTGCATCAGCAGTCATGCTAGAAACTGTCGCAGATGTTGGATGTTGACTTGCATAATAAACAGGGACGAGCGCAGCACCGCCTAAAACGACAGCAACAGCGATGGGTAAAGCTTTACTCATGAGATTTCCAATTTTTTTCAATTATACGTGCGACATTCTAAAATCGCGGAACCAAAACAGCATAGCGTCAATTCACTTTCAGCGATATAGAATTTCAATGAAATCAACAAAATTTCACAAATATACAGTGCTTGATCGGCATAAAAAAAGCCTGAATAGATCAGGCTTTTAATCGACAATAATTAATCATTGTCCTTTGACGCTTTATACGCATACGCATAGTTATAACCATAGCCATAACCTGCCGCATTACGTTGAATGTCATTTAAAATAAAGCCATTTACTTTCACACCGGCTTGTTCGAAGCGATTGACTGTGATTTCGAGTTCTTTCATTTGTGTCTTCGCATAGCGAGCAATGACGATATTCACACCTGCATATTGCGAAATGATAATACCGTCAGTCACTGCAAGCACAGGTGGCGTGTCAATAATCACATGATCAAACTGTGTTGAAAGTTGTTCAAGCAATTGTTTGAATTTTTCAGAACTCAACATCTCAGATGGATTGCTCGGACTCTTACCACGAGTGATCACACTTAAACCAGCGACTTCAGTGTCTCGAATAATATTTTGTAGAGAATGCTGATCAGTCATGTAATCAGTCAAACCTGGCTGTGTGTCAATATTGAAATATTTGTGTAGATAACCACGACGTAAGTCAGCATCAATAATCAAAACACGTTTGTCGGCTTGCGCTAATATTGTTGCTAAATTGGTTGAAATAAATGATTTACCCACTTCAGGTGCAGGACCAGAAATCATAATCACATTATTTCGAGCTGAACTCAGCGCAAAATGAATCGCCGTGCGCATACTGCGTAAACTTTCAATCGCAATATCATCGCTATTCTTAATCGCGAGAATTGGGATTTTCTTATGCTTTTTCAGCATCTTAATGCGGCTTTCTTGTACTGGCGAACGCGGTACTGTTGCATACACTGGCAGATCCAATTCATTTTCAATTTGACTTGAGTCTTTAATGCCTGAACGCATCATATTACGTAACAGCGCCAAAAGTGTTCCGAGGAAACCGCCGAGAAATATCGATAACACTAAAACAATCAGTTTCTTAGGTTTAATTGGTTCAATTGGTTCTACTGCAGTATCAACAATTCGAACATTACCAATTTCACCCGCTTTTGCAATGCGAAGTTGTTGGTATGAATTCAGCAAAGCTGTATATAACTGTTGTTTGACTTCAACTTCACGGAATAACTGTAGATAGCGACGTTGCAAGTCAGGGAGTTGTTTTAATGTGCCATCCAATTCATTAATTTTTTTATTGATCGCGCCAAGTTGAGCGTTCATCTGTTGCATGATTGGATGTTCATTGGTGTATTTAGCACCCGCTTCAGCCACTTTTTGCTCAAGTTCCGCTTTTTGTGTTTCTAAGGCAACACTTTGCGTGAGATACAATTCAGATTCTTTAGTGACATCAACCGTATTAAAGCCTTGACGGAATTTGTTAAATTCACGTTCGGCGACATCCAGTTGTTGTTTGAGTTCTGGGAGTTGTTCATCCAAGAATTTGAGCGTTTGCGCAGTTTCGGCAGAACGACGTTCTACATTTTGCTGACTATACGCATTTAAAATCGTATTCAGGACTTTTGTAATATGCTCTTTATCTTGACCTTGATAGTTTAATCCTAAAACACCAGTCATTTTCCCTTTTTCAGCCACTGAATAGTTAGCCAAAAGTGATTTCATCGCAGCAGGCAAAGACTGCTTGGTGATGATATAGCGGTCATTTAATTGATCTTGTGTGCGAATCTCAACTTTCCATACGCCATCACGGGTAGAACGTTGATTGAGTTGGTTCAGTGAACCTTGGAGGACCACTTCTTCAGTTCTTAAATCCGTCAGGGTAAATTGTTTCTCCGTAAAATTAAGTTCTAATGCACGGTCACGAAATTTCTGAGGAACATGGAAATGGGGAATAGCAAAAGATTTTTCGTCATCGTTAAAAATTACGGATTGACGTGAATAACTGGTTGAATAGTCATGTGGTGAAAATAAACGATCAAAGAAAGAGTTTTGCGTACCAGACACTCTAAGATCTAAATTTAAATTCTCAATCACTGAACCGAGGACTAATCGAGATTTCAAGATTTCAATTTCTGCTTGAGCAGGTTGTTTCTGCTCAATCATACTTGAGAGATCACCCAAAAGTGCTGCTGAAGTCCCTTTACTTTCTTCAACTTGGACCAAAGCATCAACAGCGTAGGTGTCTGGTGTTGTACGCAAGTAGAGTAGGGCACAGACCAGACTCAGAATTACACACAGGGCAATCAATTTCCATTGTGCGATTAATGAAAAAAATAATTCTTTTAAATCAATTGTATCTTCGGTATTCGCGGTTTGACTCATAATCTTTATTCAAAATATTAAAGGTGTTTTTTCCAATCAGCGATACAATCCTGAATCAACTGACAGGTGTCATTAAAGAATGCTTGATCGTGTTGGTAAGGATCCGCAATATTTTTTTCGCGCCAGTGCCCCAAGCGAAAGGTTTTTCCTTTTGCGTATGGCCATGTTTGTTCGATATGCTTCTGTTGGTTCTGGCTCATGACAAGAATCAAATCGGCATTTTTGACCAATTCAGCATTCAATTTGCGCGCCACATGATCTTGCATATTTATACCGAAATTTTGCATACATTGTAATGCTTTATCATCTGCTGGATGGCCAACTAGACCAGAAATACCAGCAGAGTGAATTTTTCGATCAGGGTATGCATCTTTTAGGAAATACTCTGCCATCGGACTTCGACAGATATTGCCAATACAGACCACTAAAATATTTTTAAAATTCATCAATTCCCCAAACGATCTAAATTATATAATGCATTTGAGAAAGGAATAACCTGGTTGACCACACGTTGCCAGCGCGTTAGACCCGTTGCATCGACATAGACAATATCATTACTTTGCATTTTAAACTGATTGGCGAGACCAAAATTGGCAATGCTAGACAGATCCATATGGAAGATTTCAGTTATCGGAGAGTCAGCTTGACTTCTGACGACGTAAATTTTACTACTGCTTGCAGATAATGGATTTAGCCCTAAGCTCTCCCCAATCACATCACTTAAAGTCATACCTTGATCACGCATTGGTAGAGATTGGTTTTTACCTGACTCACCCATGACATAGATTTTTTGGTTTTCACGCGAGTTTACATAAATCGTATCATTGGCTTGTACCAAAAGATTGTGTAGTGAAAACCCAGCTTTTTCGAGCTCAATTGAATTTAAGTTATAGGTTTGACCATTGCGAACCAGACTAATCGACGTATTTGCACCAAATTGTGTGTTGACACCACCGGCTAAACCAAGCGCTGTATAGATACTGGTGGGTTGGTCATTCAGCGTATATTGACCACCTTTCATGACATTGCCTTGTACTGAATAGCGTTGACCTTGGTAAGACAAAACTCGCGCGATGACATCAGGTGTTTTTAAATAACGGGCAAGTAACTGACGAAGTTCTTGATTCACTTGATCTAAACTTTTGCCAGCCGCTTTATAACGTCCAATAATCGGAAATTGGATATAGCCACGAGAGTCGATTTGATAACCATTGGATTTAATCGCTTCTTCATTATTAATGGTATTGGTGGGTGGTGTAATTTCTGGATATGCCCATAGATAAATGGATAATACATCGCCAGGGCTGAGTAGATATTGTTTTTGATTTTGTAGAAACAAATGCCCCAAATCATGATGGACATTGACTTGAGCAGGTTGAACAGCAAAAAGGGACTCTTGAGTGAGTTTGATGACATTGACTTGAGTCCCCAAATCCGTCTGAAAAACACCTTCTTCTGGCAAATCATACGTTTGCAGACCTGAAGTTACAGCGCAACCTGTAAAACTTAAGCTGAGTGCTAATAATAAACTATAGCGGTAGTAACTCACTCGAATTCCTATCATTTTTTAATTAGTAGAATATTTAAAATAGATTCAAAAATCTAAGCTGATATTTGTTGAGCTATATTATAGGAATAAACCTATAACGCCTAGCGCCAATGTGAATATAAAACCCTTTTTTGTTGCTTGATTGTGATTAAGATCATGGAGTTATGTAATTATTTTTTTCAATTGTCATTATTTTACATCAATATTTAATCTGGGATCTGTTATATTAGGCGCCGTTAAATTGATATTAAATACTATAAGGTATAACGGATGCTGAATGTATCGAATTTAAAAATAGCAGTGATTGGTTTAGGTTATGTAGGCCTGCCATTAGCAGTAGAATTTGGAAAGAAAATACCTGTTGTAGGATTTGATATTCATCATAAACGCGTTGATGAGTTAAAAAGTGGTCAAGATCACACATTGGAAGTTTCACCACAACAATTATCGGAATCAAAACAATTAAGCTTCTCAGCGGATTTAGAAGACTTAAAACAATGTAATTTTTTTATTGTGACAGTCCCAACGCCGGTGGATGAAGCAAACCGTCCTGATTTAACTCCTCTAAAAAAAGCCAGTGCGAGTTTGGGGCAGGTGATTAAGAAGGGGGATGTAGTTGTCTATGAATCTACTGTTTATCCAGGAGCTACAGAGGAAGTTTGTATTCCAGTATTAGAGCAAGTGTCTGGCTTGAAATTTAACCAGGACTTCTTTGCTGGTTATAGTCCTGAACGTATTAACCCAGGCGATAAAGTAAATACGCTGACTAAAATTAAAAAGATTACCAGTGGTAGTACCCCTGAAGTAGCTGAATTTGTTGATCAAGTCTATTTGTCCATTATCACAGCGGGAACACATAAAGCATCAAGCATTAAAGTGGCTGAAGCAGCGAAAGTCATCGAGAATACACAACGTGATATTAATATTGCTTTGGTCAATGAGCTGTCAGTGATATTTGATCGATTAAATATTGATACTCTAGATGTATTAGAGGCCGCGGGAAGTAAATGGAATTTCTTACCTTTCCGTCCAGGTCTAGTTGGTGGTCACTGTATTGGTGTTGATCCATATTATTTAACACACAAAGCGGAAGAAGTGGGTTATAACCCGCAGGTGATTTTAGCGGGGCGTCGTATTAATGACGATATGTCTCGTTATGTTGCTCACTCTACGATTAAACGCATGATTCAAAATGGCATTGATGTCACTACAGCGACGGTTGGTGTTTTAGGTGTAACTTTTAAAGAAAATTGTCCCGATATTCGCAATAGTAAAATTGCAGATGTTATTAATGAGTTTAAACAATGGAATGTCAACGTGGTTGTTTGTGATCCTTGGGCGGATGCAGAAGAAGTTAAGCATGAATACGGTATTGAATTAGGAATGGTTAACGCTGAAAATCAGGTGGATAGTTTGGTTGTCGCTGTGGGACACAATGAGTTTCGTAATATGACAGCTACACAGCTTCGGGAGTATGTCCGTGGAGATAAGCCTGTTTTAGCAGATGTAAAAAGCTTATTTGATCGCGGGCAATTAACTGCTGAAGGCTTTACTGTATTCCGTCTCTAGTTTTACTTAAACGATTGAAAGAAGTTTATAGAATGAAAAAATTTGCCCTTATCGGTGCTGCTGGTTATATTGCTCCACGTCACTTAAAAGCGATTAAAGAAACAGGTAACACCTTGGCCGTTGCAATGGACGTAAATGATTCAGTAGGGATTATGGATAGTCATTTCCCTGAAGCTGAATTCTTTACTGAGTTTGAAGAGTTTGAAGCTTATGTAGAGGATCAAAAGCTCAAAGGTGAAAAACTGGATTATGTTGCGATTTGTTCACCGAACTATCTACATGCACCTCATATGAAGTATGCCTTAAAAAACGGCATCGATGTAATTTGTGAAAAACCATTGGTTCTTAATTCAGAAGATCTTAATTTATTGTCTGAATATGAAAAACAATATGGTGCTAAAGTAAATTCAATCCTTCAGTTACGTTTACACCCATCCATTATTGCTTTACGCGATAAAGTACAAGCTGCGCCAGCAGATAAAGTATTTGATGTTGATTTAACATATCTGACTTCACGTGGTAAATGGTACTTAAAATCTTGGAAAGGTGTTGATAATAAATCAGGTGGGGTAGCAACCAATATTGGTGTGCATTTCTACGACATGCTGCATTTTATCTTCGGTAAAATTGTAAAAAATGAAGTTCATTACCGTGATGAAAAAACTGCATCAGGTTATTTAGAATATGAACGTGCTCGTGTTCGTTGGTTCTTGTCTATCGATGCAAATAATTTGCCGTCGAATGCTGTAAAAGGTGAAAAGCTTACTTACCGTAGTATTACGATTGAAAATGAAGAATTAGAATTTTCAGGTGGCTTTACAGATTTACATACGCAGAGTTATCAACGTATTTTGGAAGGCAAGGGCTACGGTGTGGAAGAAAACCGAGCAGCAATTGAAACTGTGGAAGTCATTCGTGTCGCTCCTATTGTGGAAAATCCTGCCAACCCACATCCATTATTAGCTAAAGTAAAATAAATCAGGGAATGATTATGAGTTTTTATCAACATGAAACAGCGATTGTTGATGAAGGTGCGCAAATAGGAAGCGATTCTCGAGTTTGGCATTTTGTTCACGTATGTGGCGGTGCCAAAATCGGTCGTGGCGTATCTCTAGGACAAAACGTATTCGTTGGCAACAAAGTCGTGATTGGTGACCATTGTAAAGTTCAAAATAACGTGTCGGTATATGATAACGTGACTTTGGAAGAAGGTGTATTTTGTGGACCAAGCATGGTCTTTACCAATGTGTATAACCCACGCTCTTTAATTGAACGCAAAGACCAATATCGTAATACATTAGTTAAAAAAGGTGCCACACTAGGTGCAAACTGTACGATTGTTTGTGGTGTCACGATTGGTGAATACTCGTTTGTTGGTGCTGGTGCGGTAATTAATAAAGATGTACCAGCGTATGCATTGATGGTGGGTGTTCCAGCAAAACAAATTGGTTGGATGAGTGAGTTTGGTGAACAATTGGATTTACCTTTAACTGGTCATGCAGAATCTGTGTGTTCACATACAGGTGCAATATATCGATTGTCTGGTAGCACTGTAATCAAAGAACAGGCATAAACATGATTGAATTTATTGATTTAAAAGCTCAGCAAGCTCGCTTAAAAGATAAGATTGAAGCGGGTATTCAAAATGTATTAACCCATGGTCAATACATTTTAGGTCCTGAGGTAAAAGAGTTAGAAGAAAAACTTGCTGCTTATGTCGGTGCTAAATATTGTATTAGCTGTGCCAATGGTACAGATGCTTTACAAATTGCCCAAATGGCGTTTGGTATCGGTCCAGGTGATGAAGTGATTACGCCCGGGTTTACCTATATCGCAACCGCTGAAACAGTTGCAATATTGGGTGCGACACCCATATATGTTGATGTGAATCCAAAAACATATAATTTGGATGTTGAGCAACTAGAAGCAGCGATTACCCCGCGTACTAAAGCGATTATTCCTGTTAGTCTATATGGTCAATGCGCTGATTTTGATGCAATCAATGCAATTGCCGCAAAGTATAATATTCCTGTGATTGAAGATGCTGCTCAAAGCTTTGGTGCAACGTATAAAGGTCGTAAAAGCTGTAACTTAACTACTGTAGCGTGTACAAGTTTCTTCCCAAGTAAGCCTTTAGGTTGCTATGGGGATGGCGGTGCGATTTTTACCAATGATGATGAACTTGCTAAAGTCATTCGTCAAATTGCACGTCATGGTCAAGACCGTCGATATCATCATGTTCGTGTGGGAATGAATAGTCGTTTAGATACTTTGCAAGCTGCGATTTTATTACCAAAATTAGAAATTTTGGATGAAGAAATGCAAGCGCGTCAGCGTGTAGCTGAAATTTATACAAAGCTTTTTAATGAAGCGGGGATTAATACTACACCGTATATTGAAGACCATAATCAAAGTGCATGGGCGCAATATACGATCCAGGTTGAAAGCCGTGATGATGTGCAAGCGAAGTTAACAGAGCAGGGTATACCAACAGCTGTACATTATCCAATTCCATTGAATAAGCAGCCAGCTGTTATGGATTTAAATGCAGTTTTACCTATAGGTGATGCAATTGCAGAGCGTGTAATGAGTTTGCCAATGCATCCTTATCTAGCTGCAGAAGCACAAGCAAAAATCGTAGACTCATTTGGAGCTTTGAATGGGTGATAAGAACATTAGAGTTTTACTTGTAAGTGATATGAGTAAGGTGGGTGGGACTGAAATAGCTACATATATTACCGCAAAAGTACTTAAGCCTTGTGCTAAGGAAGTTTATGTCTTAGGTAGTAAAGGTCCATTGTCAGAATCGATTGAAAAATTAGGTATTGAGAACTTTGATGGTATATCGCATACAAAGAATCCTATAAAAATTTTTAAATTCATATTCAAGCTTATTCATCTAATAAATAAGTATGAAATTGATGTAATACATGCTCAAATGGCTAGACCTGTTCCTATGGCATGGTTAGCAAAAAAAATTTCAAAGCGAAAGAGATTAAAAATTTTTTGGACATCAAGAGGATTACATCATTCTACATATAAATATGTGGTACCTATATTTAATAAGATGAATGTTAGAGGATTAGGTAATTGTAAATTGGAACAGCAAAAACTAATTCGATACGGGTTTGAACCATTAAAAACGTCATATGTTTATAACGCATATCGTTTAAATCCAATAACTGCACCCAGACCTAAACTATCTAAAGAAAATATTACAATTGGTACTTTATCTGCTTTAAGACAAGATAGGTGCGTGGATTTATTTTTAGATATAGCCAAGTATATAAGTGAATCTAGTCAATTTCCACATAATATTGAATTTATTATTGGTGGTGATGGAGCTTATAAAAAAGAATTAGAAAGCTTAGCAAAAAAATATAATATTGAAAAAAAAGTTAAATTCTTAGGAAATATAGTTGATGTTGAAGAATTCATGCATAATATAGATATATTTGTAAGCCCCATTGTGGTTGATGGGGATTCTGGGGCAGGTATATCTAATGCAATTGTAGAAGCAATGTTAACGAAAACTCCTGTATGTGCATATGATGCTTCAGCTATTGGTGAAATTGTGATTAATAATCATACTGGATATTTGGTTGAGCCTAGAAATGTAGAAGCCATGGTTAATGCGATTTTTCAAACTATTGAAAATAAAATACAGACACAAGATTATGTGGAAAATGCATTTAATTTGGTTATAAAAGAATGTGATCCACAAAATTATGCAAAAAAATTAATTTTATTATATCGAGAGTTATAAATTTTTTGGAATTTATAAATTTATTATCAGGAATTAGATTTGATTAATATTGTTAGGAGTAAAATACACTCTTCAAATGCAATGTTGAAATCTGTAATGATTTTAATGAGTGGAACAGCATTTTCTCATATAATATTCATTTCTACATTGCCAATAATTACTAGGTTGTATACACCTGATGATTTTAAAGTATTGGCTATATATAGTGCAATTTTGAGTATTGTTAGTGTTTTAGTGTGTTTGAGGTTCGAAGTGGCTGTTCCTCTGCCTAAGTATGACAGTCATGCATGTATTCTAGTTGTATTGTCGCTTATAAGTACTGTAATAATTAATATTTTAATTTTTTTGAGTTTATTTATATTTCAGGATAATCTTAAAAGTTTTTTTAATGATAGTCTGGTTAATTATTTTTGGTTAATACCAATAGGTGGAGTTTTTATTGGTTTTTTTAATGCTTTTCAGTATTGGAACACTAGGAAAAAGGATTTTTTAATAATATCTAAAACTAGAGTTATTCAAACTAGTTTTAGTTCAATACTTCAAATAATCTATGGGTTGATTTCTCCAGCATCAATTGGTTTGATAATAGGGTATATAATTAGAATTAGTTTTGGATTTTTTATTACAGGTAGAAAATTTTTTAAAGAGAATTGGTATAATTTAAAACGTATTAATAAAATCAAGCTGATAGTAATATTTCGAAAATATAAAAAATTCCCAAAATATTCTGTATTGGAAGGATTGTTTAATTCTTCTTCAATACAAATTCCAGTTTTATTGATAGCATTTTATAGCGCGGGTCCAGAAGTTGGTTTTTTAATGCTTGCAAGTCAATTATTATCAGCTCCAATGTCTTTAATTGGTCAATCTGTTGCACAAGCTTACTTGAGCGAAGCTAGAAATGAATATCAAAGAAATAACTTAACAGAATTTACTCATAAAATAATTATTATACTTTTAAAGTCAAGTGTAATACCATTATTTCTAGGTTTTATTCTATTTCCATATCTTATACCCATATTTCTAGGTGATGAATGGTCTAGAGTTGGAGTAATGATGAGTTGGATGGTGCCGTGGTTTTTTATGCAGTTTATCACATCTCCTATTTCTATGTCTTTACATGTGACAAATAATCAAAGTACTGCACTTTTGTTGCAAATTTTTGGTTTTTTATTTAGGAATGGAATGGTAATTATTGCAGGATGTTTTTTATCTGAGTTTATATTTGAAATTTATGCTGTTACAGGGTTTATATTTTATTCTATTTACCTGTTTGTTGTATTACGTGTGCTGGGTAAGAGTTGATTGAAAGATGATTAAAGAAAATAATGTTATAAATAGTTGTTCTAGAGGAAATAGAAGCGACTATTTAGGTTTAACTTTAATTGTTTTGATACTCCCATTTAAGTTAGTTACTGATATTTTAGCTTATTTATTTAATTTATCAATTCCTTCTGGAACAATACTATCATTCCCTATTTTATTATTGATTTTCTTTTTTTTTCCATTAAAAGTTAGTAAAATTAACAAAAAACCAAAATTAATATTGATTTTCTTTTTTTCTTTTTTTCTTCTTTCTATTGTTTTTAATTTTATTATCCATCACTTTTCTAGGCTTAATCTTGTTATTTTTAATTTGTTTTTGTCGTCCTTTTGCATGTTTTTTTTATACTTTTTTTCTGGAATTTATTATATAAAATTCAATGAGACTTTAAACAGTATCTTTTTTTTCATTATTTTAATAATTACAAGTGTTATTTTATACACTCAGTTTTTTCTAAAGAATGTTTGGGAGCAGTTAAATGAATATGGTGCATATCTTAGAGTTGCTGATGTTTATGCTTTTATTTTATTATTTATTATACCGAATTTGAAATATAAAATCTTAAAATTTGGATTATTTTTTTTGGGTATCCTATCTCTATTGTATATTGGCTCAAGATCGTCTTTGATATTTTATTTGATGTCCTTTTTTCTATTTTTTATCTGTGGTTTATTTGGTCTAAAAATAAAAGTTGCATCTGTATTTTCATCATTGATTTTATTTTTGTCTTTGATTATTTTTTTGACTAGTCTAACAAAAAATTATATTTTTGATTATTTTGCTGATACGCGAATTGGTTATACTTTTACTTCTTCATCGGGAGGAGATGGGGCTAGAGATGATTTTTTTAATTCAGGATTAGAGCGTATTTATGCTAATCCATTGACTGGTAATATTTACTCTAGGCTACACGAAGATGAAGGTGGTGGTAATTATATTCACAATTTTTTATTTTTGCTAGATGATTATGGGGTATTTGTTTTTTTGCCTTTTATTTTTTTAGTTGTTTGGACATTAAAAAGAGGTTTGAGTGAAAAAAAACATTTTTATTTGCTTCTTCCTTTAATTTTTTGTTTACTATCGATGTCTTTTTCAAGAGCGTATGCTTTTCCATATTTTTTCTTTTTGTTGGGTATTTATATCAGCTTAAAACCCCAAAAAAATATTTAGTTGTCAATTTTTATAATGGTGTTGGGTTTAAAAATATCTTAAATTGAGGAATTTATGCAAGCAAGAAAAAAGGTTTTAATCGTTGCACCATATGTGACTTTCCCAGATGAGCCAGGGGCTAATCGTTTTATAACGATTGCAAAAATGTTAAGTCAGAAGCATGATGTAACTTTAGTAACGAGTAGGTTTTGTCATATTTTAAAATCTAGGCGTATAAGAAGTAAAAATTTAGATGGGATAAGTGTAATTTTTCTAGATGAGCCTGGATACAAGTTAAATGTTGGCTTTGAAAGATTAAAAAGTCATCACGTATTTTGTAGAAATTTTGAAAAATTTATTTTAGAAAATCATTTTAAGTATGATTTGGTCTATTCCGCTTATCCATTGATAAAAACAAATTATATTCTCGGAAAAATGAAAGAAAAATTAAATTTTAAATTAGTTATAGATATACAGGACATTTGGCCTGAGTCAATATTTGGTCCAATGCCATTTTTGTCAAATAATTTTGGAAAATTAATTTTATTTCCTATTTCTAGATATGCAAACCAAGCTTACGCTTATGCTGATGCATTAGTTGCTGTGTCTGAAACTTATATCAATAGGGCTGATGTAAATCAATTAGATAGTAAATATAAAGAAGTAGTTTATATTGGTGCTGATAGTTTACATTTTAACTTAAAATCCGATAAATTACATCGTGAAAAAATTATGGCTACTTATATAGGAACGATGGCTGGAAGTTATGATTTGGAAACAATAGTCAGAGCATCTACTATATGTAAAGATCAAGTAGAAATCCAATTTATTGGGACTGGGCCCCATGAAGAACGTTTAAAAAAATTAAATTCAGAATTAGGTGGATATGTAAATTTTAGAGGTACTCTGCCTTATGATCAAGCAATGATGAGTTTGAAATGTTCAGATATTGCTATAAACCCGATTGTTTCGACGGCCCAACAATCAATTACTAATAAATTATCAGATTATTTTTGTTGTGGTTTGCCGATCTTAAGTTGTCAGGAAAATTTAGAGGTCAAGCAATTATTAGCAAGTGGAGGAGGAGTTCATTATCAATCCGGTAATTTTAAAGATTTAGCCCAAAAATTAATTTTACTTGCGGAAGATAGAGTCAAATTGAGTAGAATGTCTAATATCAACAAAAAAATTGCACAAGAATTTTTTCTACGTGAAAAATCTTACATGAAAATTATTTGCTTGGTTGAGAGATTACTTAGGTGAAATATCTCTTTAAATTTATAATATTAAATTTGATATATATTAATTTAGGATAACCATGCTTAAACGCTTTCTCGATATAACTATTGCTTCAATTGCCTTAGTTCTGCTTTTTCCTTTATATGTACTTGTTGCTTATAAAGTGAAAAAAAATCTAGGCTCTCCGGTTTTATTCCGTCAAGTTCGGCCTGGCCTAAATGGCAAGCCTTTCGAGATGATTAAATTCCGCACCATGAAAGATGCTGTAGATGAGCAGGGTGATCAATTACCTGATAGTGAGCGTTTAACGCCTTTTGGAAAAATGCTGCGTTCAACCAGTTTGGATGAAATGCCCGAACTATGGAATGTCATCAAAGGCGATATGAGTATTGTTGGCCCGCGTCCGCTATTGATGGAGTATTTGCCTTTATATAGCGAAGAGCAGGCGAAGCGCCATAATTTACGCCCTGGGATGACAGGTCATGCGCAGGTCAATGGTCGTAATGCTATTAGTTGGGAAGAAAAATTCAAACTTGATACATGGTATGTAGAAAATCAATCGACCTTACTCGATTTTAAAATCATGTTTAAAACAGTACATAAAGTCTTGGCAAAAGATGATATTAGTGCTGAAGGTGAGGCGACGATGACCAAATTTACAGGTACACCGGAACATAAAAATGACTAAGCTTTATGCCATTTACGGCGCTGCAGGATGTGGACGTAGTCTGATGCCTGTAGCTCGTCAACAACTGGTACGTGAAGAAAATGCATCCGAAATAGTATTTATTGATGATTCTTTAACAGAAATTAACTTGATAAATGGTCATCGTGCAATGAATTATCAAGTTTTTTTAAATGAATCTGCTCCTGAAAAATATGTACAAATTGCAATTGCCAATAGTTATATACGTGAAAAAATTGCAAAGCGATTAGAGATGGATGGCATTAGACTTTGGTCGATCTCGGCAGATAACATCATTTGCATGGACGGCATTGAAATAGCTGAAGGTGCCGCATTAAGCCCTTTTGTCTCAATTACATCTAATGTAAAAATCGGTAAATGTTTTCATGCTAATTTATATAGTTATGTTGAGCATGACTGTGTGATTGGGGATTTCGTTACTTTTGCGCCAAGCGTAAAATGCAACGGTAATATTCATATTGAAGATCATGCTTATATAGGAACAGGTGCTGTCATCAAACAAGGTACACCAGACAAGCCTTTAGTGATTGGAAAAGGGGCGATTGTCGGTATGGGTGCTGTCGTAACGAAAAGCGTACCACCAGGTGTCACAGTTGTTGGTAACCCTGCAAGAATTTTAGAGAAAAAATAATTTTTAGCTTTTGAACAATACTAGGAATCATCATGTTAAACACTGCATTTGAACCGTGGCCAAGCTTTACGCAAGAAGAGGCAGATGCTGTATCAAGAGTATTACTGTCAAATAAAGTAAACTATTGGACAGGGCAAGAATGCCGTGAGTTTGAAAAAGAGTTTGCACAATTTGCCGAGACTCAATATGCAGTGGCACTGGCTAATGGTACCGTCGCGCTCGATGTTGCATTAAAAGCATTAGGCATCGGGGCAGGGGATGATGTGATCGTAACATCACGTACGTTTTTAGCGTCTGCAAGCTCTATTGTGACGGCTGGTGCAAACCCTATATTTGCAGATGTAGAGCTAGATTCACAAAATATTTCACGCCGTACCATTGAAGCAGTACTCACGCCAAACACCAAAGCGATTATTTGTGTGCATTTGGCAGGTTGGATGTGTGATATGGATCCGATTATGAAATTGGCTGCCGAGAAAGGCTTATTTGTGATTGAAGATTGTGCACAGGCACATGGCGCAAAATATAAAGGTAGATCTGCGGGTTCAATTGGTCATATTGGTGCTTGGTCTTTCTGCCAGGATAAGATCATGACAACTGGCGGTGAGGGTGGTATGGTCACTACCAATGATGAAGTGTTATGGAAAAAAATGTGGTCTTATAAAGATCATGGCAAAAATTTCGACAGTATTTATAACAAACAACACCCACCAGGTTTCCGTTGGTTACATGACTCATTTGGCACCAACTGGCGCATGATGGAAATGCAAGGCGTTATTGGCCGTATACAGTTAAAGCTAATGCCAGAGTGGACTGCAAAACGTACGGCAAATATGCAAAAAATTTATAGTGCTTTTGCCAACAGTCCATATTTTACAGTGTATCAAGCCGCAGAAGATTATGTACATGCTGCATATAAGTGCTATGTTCAAGTGAATAGCGAACAATTGCCATCAGGTTGGTCGCGTGATCGTATTATGGCAGAAATCAATGCACTGGGTGTGCCGTGCTTTAGTGGTTCATGTTCTGAGGTGTATTTGGAGCATGCATTTGATGATACACCGTGGCGCCCTGAGACTCGATTAGAAAATGCGAAGAAGCTAGGTGAAACGAGCTTAATGTTCTTGGTACATCCAACCTTGAGTGAGGATAGTATGGCCAAAACAGTAAATGCCATTAAAGACGTAATTAAAAAAATATCGGGATAAAAGTGATATTGTAATATCTAAATTTGAAGGCATGAAGGGATATTCTCAATACCCCTCCTAAATAGCGATCATATAGAGTGATAAGATCTAGACTGTGAAATCAACGATTATAAATTTAGCATCAGCACCAAGGGGGACCAAACAACTTTTTCTAGTCTGTTTGGATTTTTTAGTATTTCCAATTCTGATTTGGCTATGTTATGCCATTCGCCAATTTGACTTGGGTGCTGAAGTAGTGCCGAATCTGGCTTTTGGATCTCTTTGGGTGTCGTTGATTGCGGTCAGTGCACTCGGTTTAGCACGAATCTATAGTTTTATTGTAAGAGCTTTTAACGAAGCCTTCATTTTTCAGTTGGGTTTAGCGACAACACTCACTGTTTTGGCACTTTATGCTTTAGCTTATTTTACTCATGCATTTATTCCGACCTCAATTCCGTTGATGTTTGGGTTTATGATGTTCGCATGGATTTGGTTCAGTCGAGGGATCATTAGAGCTTTAGTTAAATATGTATTGCATGCAGATATTCCGCGTAAAAGAATTGCGATTTATGGAGCTGGTTTTGCGGGTCAACAAGTCGCAGCTATGCTGAATAATTCTGATGAACATTTACCTGTGCTATTTTTGGATGATGATATTACGCTTGCAGCAAAAAATATTGGTGGATTGAAAGTCTATCATGCAGCGGATGCACAAAAAGTGCTGAATAAGCATCAAGTCAATGAAATTTTGATTGCTTTGCCTTCGGTGGGTCGTCAACGTAAAACTGAAATTATTAAAAATTTAGAACCCGCACATTTAAAAATTACTGAGATTCCAGGCTTAACAAAACTGGTTGATGGTGAAATACGACTGTCGGATATTCAAGAAGTTGATATTATTGACTTGCTTGGACGCGATCCTGTGCCTCCTGTTGCCCATTTACTTTCAAAAAATATCACCAATAAAATTGTGATGGTCACTGGTGCGGGCGGATCGATTGGGTCTGAACTATGTCGTCAAATTATCAAAAACCAACCTAAGCTGTTGGTGTTATATGAACTGACAGAATTTGCATTGTATAGTATCGACAAAGAATTACGTCAAAAAACAGAGTTAACCATTATTCCAATCTTAGGCACAGTACTGGATCAGCAGAAGCTCGAGCGTGTCATCGCACAATATCAAGTACAAACTGTTTATCATGCAGCGGCTTATAAACATGTCCCTTTGGTGGAATGTAACCCGATTGCGGGTGTGAAAAATAATGCAGTCGGTACAGCCTTTAGTTTAAATGCTGCTGTACGCAATCAAGTGGAAACATTTGTCCTGATTTCAACGGATAAAGCGGTTCGTCCTACCAATGTGATGGGGGCTACCAAACGTATGGCGGAGCTCTATTGTCAAGCGATGGCAGCAGCTCAAGATCATACTCAGGTAAGTATTGTGCGTTTTGGCAATGTGCTCGGCTCATCGGGTTCAGTGGTTCCGCTTTTCAAGCAACAGATTGCGAAGGGTGGTCCAATTACAGTGACGCATCCTGATGTTACGCGATACTTTATGACCATTCCAGAAGCTTCTCAGTTGGTGATTCAAGCTGGCGCTTTAGGTGAGGGTGGAGATGTATTCTTGTTGGATATGGGAGAGCCAGTCCGTATTCAAGATTTGGCGCGACAAATGATTTCACTCAGTGGATTAACGGTTCGTGAAGAAGGATCACAAACAGGTGATATTGCGATTCAGTATTCAGGTTTACGTCCAGGTGAAAAGTTATATGAAGAACTATTGATCGATCAAGAAGATACACAGATTACCGAGCATAGTCGGATCCTCAGATCGTTTGAAAAATCGTATCCTTTGGATGAAATTTTACCTGTATTTGACCGTTTCTATGATTTAACCGCAACTCATGAAGATGTTGATTGGGTATTATCTCAATTAGAATACTATGTAGATGGGTATCAACGCGGTGCTGAAATTCGCGTTAACTAATTAAGTAAATTAAAAATTTTGTAGAGCTTTAAATATGTCGATTAAAAAAGCGATTCTTCCCGTAGCTGGTCTTGGCACACGTTTTTTACCTGCGAGCAAATCGATTCCTAAGGAAATGGTGACAGTAGTCGATCGTCCTGCAATTGAATATGTGGTCAAAGAAGCGATTGCTGCGGGTATTGAACAAATTATTTTAGTCACACATTCTTCAAAAGCATCGATTGAAAACTATTTCGACCGTAGCTTTGAGCTGGAAACAACATTAGAACAAAAAAAGAAATTTGATTTACTAAAAGAAATTACCGAAATTTTGCCCGCGCATGTGAGTGTGATCAGTGTACGTCAGCCACAGCCTTTAGGTTTAGGCCATGCTGTGATGTGTGCAAAAGATGTGGTAGGTAATGATGATTTTGCAGTGCTACTCCCTGATGTGTTAGTAAAAGATACAGCTGAAACCAATGACTTGAGCTTGATGATTCAGCGTTATAACGAATCAAAAGCATCACAAATTATGGTTGAAGCTGTCCCTGACCAGATGGTCGATCAATATGGGATTGTGGATGTGGCTGAGTCACCGCTTGAGGGACAAAGTATCCAAATGCAAGGTATTGTAGAAAAACCTGCAGTGGGTACAGCACCATCGAACTTATCTGTGGTAGGACGTTATATTTTGCCTGCGAAAATCATGCAATTGCTTGAACAAACACCAAAAGGTGCGGGCAATGAAATCCAACTCACCGATGCGATCGCGATGCTTCAACAAACAGATGTGGTAGAAGCCTATCGTATGAAAGGTCAAACCTTTGACTGTGGAAGCAAGTTGGGTTATTTAAAAGCGGTATTGCATTACGGTATGGATCACCCAAGTTTAGGTGAAGCTTTTAAAGTCATGATTAAAGACTTAAAACTTTAAAACGAGTATCGCTATGAATATTGCAGTATTTGGTCAGACCTTGTATGCAGGGGTTATGGCAGCATTGTTGGCTGAATATGGCCATCAAGTCTTCTGGTGTGATCTTTTAAAAAAACCAGCATCGGAACAGGTATATGCTCAGGATCAATCTGTACAAGACTTGCTTGAGAAATTACATCAGACTGGTGCAATAAAATACTGCACATTTGCAGCGATTCCCCTTGATGTGGATGCCTATTTTTTTAGTTTTAATCCGACTGAGCAATTGCAAGGCATTGAAATACTCAAAGCCCTTAAACAACGTCTGATCCGTCATCCTAAATTAATGATTAATGCATCTACATTGGGTTTACATGGAACTCAAAAGTTTGCTGAACTATTGCCTGAAGATGATTGGGTCTATGTACCCGATGTGATCCAAGAAGGAAATGCATTACGTAGCCTGACGCAAACCTCACAACTGGTCGTTGGTTGTGAGAGTGATCGTGCTAAGCGTGTATTACAAGAGTTATTACGACCATTCTTTCCACGTGAGCAACAATATTTATTTATGCCTGTGTTAGATGCGGAATTTACCAAGTTAAGCGTATCTGGCATGCTGGCGACCAGAATCAGCTATATCAATGATTTAGCTGTGGTCGCCGAGAAATTAGGCATCGATATCGAGCATGTACGCCAAGGCTTAGCGGCAGATAGTCGTATTGGTCCTTCTTATTTATATCCAGGTGCAGGGTTTGGTGGGGAAAATTTCTCGCATGATGTACAAACCTTGGCCAGTACTGTTTCTGGTACTGGGGCTAAGAGTCAGCTCTTAGCACAAGTCTGGGAGATTAATGAACAACAAAAGGAAATCCTCTTTCGAAAATTATGGAATCATTTTCAGGGGGATCTGAAAGACAAAGTCGTGGCGATTTGGGGGGCTTCTTTTAAAGAAAATACGGCCCGTATTCAACAATCCCCGATTCATGCCATGTTAAAAGCTTTATGGGCACAAGGGGTGATCGTGAAACTACATGATCCACAAGCCTTGAGTGAAATTGAAAAGGTATATGGTCAGCGCGATGATTTAATTTATTGCCAAGATCAATATGAAGCAGTAGATGATGCACACGCGCTATGTATCCTCACCGCGTGGAAACAGTATTGGTGTCCAAACTATCAAATCCTTAAGAAAATCATGCAACATGCTTTAATTTTAGATGGTCGTAATATTTTAAATCCCGAATATGTGAAGTCGCAGGGCTTTGCTTATAAAGGAGTAGGGCGTTAATGGAACAGCCAAATCAGAAATTGAATTCAGGCGCTGTTGAACAAGCGCTTTCCAATCTAGAGCTTTTTAAAAAACAAATTACACGTCAACATTTACGTGATTTTTTTCAGCAAGATTTTAATCGCTTTCAAAATTGTGCGATTCATTTCGAGCCACTCATTTTCGATTATAGTAAGCAGCGTGTTGATCGCTCTGTGCTGGATGCCTTGGTCAATCTAGCTCAAAGCTGTGACTTAGCGGGTTGGATTAAGCGCTTATTTTCTGAAGAGCGGATCAACTATACTGAAAGTCGAGCAGCCATGCATTGGGCATTACGCTTGCCGCAAGATCATGCTGAGCATTCACAGATCGCCAATCAAGTGCATCAGCAACTTGATCGTATGTATGCTTTGGTTGAGAAGATACATATGGGGCAGTATCGTGGTGCATCAGGTGAAGTGATTCAAGATGTTGTCAATATTGGAGTGGGTGGATCGGACCTAGGTCCATTGATGGTCAGCCATGCGCTCTCGGATTTTAAACAAACCACTCAAAAACCTCTGAATGTGCATTTTGTATCGACTATGGATGGAAGTCAGCTGTCTGACTTATTACACAAACTTCGTCCTGAAACGACGTTGTTCATTATCTCTTCCAAGTCCTTTGGCACCATTGATACTTTATCCAATGCACAAACGGCGCGCTTGTGGCTTGAAAAAGCATTGGGTGAAGAGCTTACTATTCTAAAACACCATTTTATTGGGGTGTCAACCAAGCCTGAGAAAATGACCGAATGGGGAATTTCCCCTGAAAATCAACTGCTCCTTTGGGATTGGGTGGGTGGTCGTTATTCATTATGGTCATGTATTGGATTACCAATCGCATTAAGTATTGGCGTTGAGGGGTTCAAGCAACTGCTCGCAGGGGCCTATGCAATTGACCAGCATTTTCAAAGCACCGCTTTTTCACACAATATTCCGGTGTTGATGGGATTGCTGGGAGTATGGAATAGTAACTTTCTAGCAATGAAAACCCATGCAGTTTTACCCTACGATGGACGACTCAAATATTTTGCTGCGTATTTGCAACAATTAGAAATGGAGTCTAACGGTAAGTCTGTGCAACGCAATGGTGAGAAGACTACGTTAGATACCTGCCCGATTGTATGGGGTGAAGTTGGCCCCAATGCGCAACATGCTTTTTATCAGTTACTGCATCAGGGTACACAAGCGGTCAGCAGTGATTTTATAGCACCCATCAAACGTTATAATGGTGACCAATATACCTATGTGGATAATGCCGAGGCGCTTAAGCAACAGCATTATCTCGCGTTATCCAATTGTTTAGCTCAGTCACGATTATTAGCCTTTGGCAATGATGCTTTAAATCCTCAAGAGCTTGAGGGATTGCCGCTCTATAAACAATATGAAGGTAATCAGCCCAGCACGACGATATTGATGGATGAGCTCAATCCTTATAGTTTGGGTATGTTGATTGCTTTGTATGAGCATAAAGTATTTGTGCAATCTGTCATTTGGAATATTAATCCTTTTGACCAATGGGGGGTTGAAAAGGGTAAAGAAATTGCCAATCAACTCTTGCCGATTCTAAATGGTGAACAAAGTGATTTGTCCAAGCTTGATGCGTCGACACAAGGTTTAATACAAATATTGATGGGAAAAGACAATGCCTAAAGTATTAGTGACGGGTGGTGCTGGTTATATTGGTTCGCATACCTGTGTTGAATTGCTCAATGCAGGGCACGAGGTTGTCGTATTGGATAACTTGTCCAATAGCTCACCAGAATCTTTAAATCGCGTTCAAGCTTTAACGTCTAAATCTTTAGATTTTGTCCAGGGTGATATTCTTGATCAAGCGATTTTGGATCAAATTTTCCAAGATCATCAGATTAATGCCGTGATTCATTTTGCTGGTTTAAAAGCGGTTGGGGAAAGTCAGCAAATCCCATTGAAGTATTTTGAGAATAATATTTCTGGTTCGATTAGTCTGTTTCAAGCGATGGAGCGTGCCCAAGTCTTTAATTTGGTGTTTAGTTCTTCTGCAACGGTTTATGGTGAGACAAATCCATCACCGTATCAGGAAAATATGCCGCTAAGTATGCCCAATAATAATTATGGCTATACCAAAATGGTGGTGGAGCAACTGTTAGTAAAGACAGCACGAGCCAATCCACTTTGGTCAATTGCTTTACTGCGTTATTTTAATCCTGTTGGCGCACATAAGAGTGGTCAAATTGGGGAAGATCCGCAAGGGATTCCGAATAATTTAATGCCTTTTGTTACACAGGTTGCAGTCGGGCGTCGTGACAAACTTTCGATTTTTGGTTCAGATTATCCGACTGCTGATGGTACATGTGAACGCGATTTTATTCATGTGGTCGATTTGGCCACAGCGCATGTGCTAGCGATAGAAAATCGATTAAATGCTCAAGGATGTCGAGCATGGAATATTGGTACAGGTGTGCCAGTTTCTGTTTTAGAAGTAGTTAAAACTTTTGAGGCAGTGAATGGGGTTAAAATTCCATACGAGTTTGTAGAGAAAAGAGCAGGGGATTTACCTTGCTTTTATGCAGATAGTTCACGAGCATTTAACGAGCTGGGCTGGTCTGCACAATATAAGCTTGAAGATATGTTGGCAGATAGCTGGAATTGGCAAAAACAAAATCCAAACGGTTATCGTGAATAAAAAATGGAGCGTTTGAATCGCTCCATTTTTTTATGCGGTTTTAAGCTTGAATGAGTTGAGTGAGCTCATCGACATAAGCTTGCATCGGCTTCGGATTTTTGTCTTTACGGCTTTCAATATTTAAACGGAGTAAAGGCTCTGTATTTGAAGCACGTACATTTAAACGCCAAGCACCAAAATCTAAACTGACGCCATCCGTTTCATCAATTTTGGGTTTTTGGTCAGCAAAATGATCAAAGATGTTTTGAATGGTTTCTTTTGTATCCGCAACTTTAAAGTTAATCTCGCCAGAACATGGGAATTTTTCAATCATTTCCTCAACTAGAGCAGAGAGTGGTTTTGCTGTTTCAGAGACAACTGAGATTGCTAATAACCATGGAATCATGCCACTGTCACAATAGGCAAAATCACGGAAGTAGTGGTGTGCTGACATTTCACCGCCATACACTGCATTGTGTTCACGCATTTTATCTTTAATGAAAGAATGGCCTGATTTCGATTGCACAGCTTCGCCTTGATATTGTTCAACGATATCGAAGGTATTCCACACCAAGCGCGGATCATGCACAATTTTTTCACCTTTTTGTTTCAGTAAAAAGGCTTGTGCCAAGAGACCGACGATGTAATACCCTTCAATAAATTGACCTTTTTCATCAAAAAGGAAACAACGATCAAAGTCACCATCCCAAGCGATGCCCATGTCAGCATGATGTTGAAGTACAGCATCGGAGGTGCTTGCACGGTTTTCAACTAAGATGGGGTTGGGAATACCATTTGGGAAGTTACCATCTGCTTCATGGTGAATTTTGATAAATTCAACTGGAATATTCAGGGTTTTAAATTTTTCTTCGATCGCATCGATCACATGACCTGCAGCACCATTCCCCGCATTGACCACGAGTTTTAGTGGTTTGATTTTAGCAGGGTCAATATAGGTCATCAAATGATCGATAAATTCAGGCAAGATATTATAATGCTGAGTCGTACCTTTGATTTCGACTGCTTTAAACTGATTTTTTTCAGCAAGAAGTTGGATATCTTTTAAACCCGAGTCTGCACCAATCGGACGAGCATTTTCACGCACCAATTTCATGCCGTTATAGTCCATTGGGTTATGGCTGGCTGTTATTTCGATCCCGCCTTGCACATCAAGATGGAATGCACCGAAATAAACTTCCTCAGTCCCCGTCATACCTAAATCTAAAACATCAACACCTGCATCATTCAGGCCATTGATGGTGGCTTGTTTCAGTGCTTCACTGGTTAAGCGAACATCACATCCAACCACTACTTTTTGAGGTTGATAAATTTCGCCATAAGCACGTCCAACACGGTACGCGATATCTTCATTGAGTTCTGTGCCCAATTTTCCGCGGATATCATAGGCTTTGAAACAGGTTAATTTTTCCATGTTAAGGTTCTAATCTATTGAGCAAATTGAATACGAAAATTATAGCGATTTTATGTAAGTACGGCATGAGTTGAGATGAAAAATTAGATTTAAATTCAGTAAATTAATTTACTTTATGATGCTTATTTTTGATTGTAAATAAAGCAGTGCTCATAAGTGGATGAATTTTTTTAGAAAAAGTGCAGTAAAAGTTTATTGATTATAAAAAATTGAATTTATAAAAAATTTTAATAATAAAAAAAGCCCTGATCAATATCAGGGCTTTTTTGAATCTGGAGCGGGAAAGGAGACTCGAACTCCCGACCCCAACCTTGGCAAGGTTATGCTCTACCAACTGAGCTATTCCCGCGGAGTCTATCAATTTTTTAAGTGAAAAAACTGAATGAAAAAATTTTGAGCGGGAAAGGAGACTCGAACTCCCGACCCCAACCTTGGCAAGGTTATGCTCTACCAACTGAGCTATTCCCGCATGCCGTGTATAATACAGCATGAAAAATCAGGGTCAACAACTTTATAAAAAAATATCGTGTGATTGAATAAAATTAAAGCATTTCAATGTATTTCGCTTAATTTTTGATAGGTCTTAAGCTCAACATCAAAGCGCATCTATCCAATGGCTGTGTGGTTTATTTACTTTTTATTCTAAAACTTCACGGTATACTGCTGGCAACCAATGAATGCGTGTGGAATGTAAGCATGACTTTAGAGCAACAATTAATTGAACGTTTACAACAATTGTCTCCTGTGCACTTGGACGTGGTGAATGAGTCATCAGGTCATGGTGGCTATTTCCCTGGTAAAGAATCGCATTTTAAAGTCACTGTTGTGAGTGAAGTGTTTCAAGGCTTACGTTTAGTTCAACGCCATCAAAAAGTATATGCACTGGCGGGTGACCTATTGAGTCCAGGAAAGATTCATGCTTTGGCGATTCATGCTTATGTGCCAACTGAATGGACTGGTCAAGCGCCAAATAGTCCTGAATGTGCACATGCACCGAAAGCTTAAATTTTAAAAGTAGGAGAGTGGCTGAAATGGATACACACTTAGTCATTAAAATCGTGCATATGTCGAGTTTGCTCTTGTTGATCATTGCTGTATTAGCACGTGCGACAACCTTATATGTTGGCGCCGAAAATCAACAACCCAATCCGAAAGGACGTAAGGCTTATGTTGCGCTTCAACATTTGGCATTTACTTTGGTTATTGGGACAGGCTTGATTTTATTGTTTTTGAATAATTTTCAAGTTCAACCTTGGTTCTATGCCAAAGTGGTCTTAGTGATCGTGATGTTATCTTCATTAATTAAAGCATATCGCCAAGATGCGTCTGTATTGTTAATTCAACGTCGTGCGGGGGTATTGATTAGTTGTGTCGCATTTATGGCCATTATCGGCATTGTGATGATTAAGCCAACTTTCGGTTAATTGTTAGACACAATCGCTTAGGCTCTCACCCCTCTAGGTTAAACTTGATTTATAGAATGAATTGAGCCTAGAGGGAATGATGCGTACACGTGTGGTGTTTAATCAAAAAGGTGGCGTTGGTAAATCCAGTATTACAGTAAACTTGGCTGCACTGAGTGCGCATCAGGGTTTTAAGACGCTTGTCATTGACCTCGATCCTCAGGCCAATTCTAGTCAGTATCTATTGGGGGATGATGCGACTTATAATGCCGATAAACCTGCACTAGAACCCAATATTGAAAATTTTTTCGAAGATGTATTGGCGAATCAGTCCAGCAAAGGTTTGATTGGTCAAGCCATTGGAAATTTACTCAAAAATAAAAATAAAGGCGTAGAAGCTTATATACATCAGTCACCATTCCCATCTCTCGATGTTTTGCCTGCAAGTCCCTCGCTTGGTGCTTTAGAGCATAGCCTCGAATCCAAACATAAAATTTATAAGCTGCGTGATGCGATTCAGCATCTAGCAGGGACTTATGATCGGATCTATATCGATACACCGCCTGCATTTAATTTTTTTACTTTGTCGGCATTAATTGCAGCAGACCGAGTGTTGATTCCATTCGATTGTGATATCTTTTCTAAGCGTGCCTTAAACACGTTGATCGAAAACATTATAGAAACCCAAGATGATCATAATGATCGATTGGAAATTGAAGGTATCATTGTTAACCAGTTTCAAGCGCAAGCAAAACTTCCTCGTGAAGTGGTACAGCAGCTCAGAGATGAACAACTACCTGTGCTCAATGCGATGTTGCCACCGTCGGTATTGATGAAAGAGTCTCATCATAAAAATATGCCGTTAATCTATTTAAATACAGATCATAAATTGACGCAGGCCTACCAATCATTGTTCAATGAAATCGAGAATAAATAAGATTTGAGAAGAGTATGAACTCACGCGCGATGAAAATGGTCATGCAACTTAGTGCAGTCGGTACGGTTGCTGTATTGATGACTGCTTGTGCGACAACGGTTAAACCGAGTTATGTTTCTCCGACGCAATATCAAGCATTGAACTGTGTACAACTTGGTGCTGAATTCAATCGTATTCAGCAGTACATCAATAATGGTGTACAACCGCCTAAACGTACAGGTGTTGGCGTTGGTCTAGGTGTTGGTGGTGGCTGGGGCCGTGGCGGTTGGGGCTTTGGTCCTTCAGTTTCTGTCAATATGGGACAGTCATCGAATACCAAAAATACTGAATTGTCGCGATTATATGGCGAGCAAGATGCGATCTCACAAGCGGCAACTTTCAAAAATTGTCCTTATGTCCCTAAACGTCAACAGCAAGCTCAGTAATTTAAAAGGGCTGTTCAATCTGAGCTTGAGCAGCTTTTTTTTTAGCAAAATGTTTCAATGTAAATTTATTAAAATCAATATTTTATAAAATTATTAACTGAAAATAGACGTGACATTCATCATTCCTTCACTTTAAAAACTTGTCTTTAAATTCGTTTTTCGTTTAAGGTGTGCCTCTTCTAAATCTCTGATTTTAATCTATGGTAGAAAGTTGGCTTTATATTTTTGCAGTGTTCGCGGTATTACTTATTCCCGGTCCAACCAATGCATTATTGGCTAGCGCAGCACATCACCATGGTGTATTAAAAGCATTCTATTTCGTACCTCTTGAATTACTGGGTTATATCTACGGCATTAGCATTTGGGCACTGTTGGTGCATTTAACCCTACCAATTTGGCCAATGCTGATTCATATCTTACATTTGGTGAGTGCAGTTTATGTGATTTGGATGGCTTTTCATTTATGGAAAGCTTCACATCTTAAGCAATTGAGCCAAAAAAACATTCGAATGAGTCGTAGTCATCTTTTTAAATCGACATTGAAAAATCCAAAATCTATTTTGTTTGCAGTTGGTATTTTTCCAGCATGGACTTGGGATTCTTTTCAAAACTATTTTTTAGTTTTGGGTGTATTCACCTTATGTTTAATTCCATGTGCTTTATTTTGGATGTATTTTGGTCGTAAAGTCTTGGCAGGGAATCAGACGGTGGTCAGCGCAGATCGCTTATACAAAGGTTCTGCCATGTTACTTATGCTCAGTATGTTACCTGTCATTATTGGATTTTTCTAAGCCATTCAATATTTTGTAGTGATAAAAAAAGCAGATTCTTGGTGGAGAATCTGCTTTTTTTGAAGCCTAAGATGATTACATCATTTCGGGATTTTTCTTTGGGAAAAACTTGTGGCGAATAAAGCCAATGATCCCCGGCAATACGCTCAGAATAATGATTCCGAAAATTAAATGGGTGAAATTATCTTTCACGATAGGCATATTACCGAACAAATAACCCAAGGTGATAAACGAAGAAATCCACAAGAAAGCACCAACGACATTATAAGTAATGAAGTATTTGTAGTTCATGCTTCCTGCACCAGCGACAAAGGGTGCAAATGTACGTGCGAATGGGACAAAACGCGCAAAAATAATGGTTTTACCACCGTGTTTTTCGAAGAATTTTTGCGTATAAACCAAATGTTTTTTATTGATAAATCGAGATTCAATTTCAAAAACGCGTGGTCCGATATATTTTCCAATATGATAATTTAAGGTATCACCCAATACTGCCGCAGTGAATAACAACACGCCCAAAAGCCACGGATCCATTGCACCTGTTGAGGCTGCTAACGCACCTGCTGCAAACAGTAAACTGTCCCCGGGTAGAAAAGGCATGACCACCAAGCCCGTTTCTACGAAAATAATCAGGAATAAAATTCCGTAAATCCAAATGCCATAATTGGTAATAAATTCAAGTAGATGGTCATCTACATGCAGAATAAAATCGATTAAATCCATGAGGGGTGAACTGAGCAAAAATGTGTTCAAATGCTAACAGCCATCGGCGCTGATGTCAGTAGTCAATTGATTTAAATTATAGGTGAATTATTGTTCTGATTATGCAACGCTGATTCTTTGTATTGATTATTTATCCTAAAAATAAAAGCTACTAATCTAGGGTCATTACCAAAAACAAAACATAGATAGGTCACCCAATGTTTAATCCAAATCAAGTGATTCAAAAAATTGTTGCTCAACCCACAGTGCATGCAACTTTAACCTTCGTCGCACGTGTCCTTTTAGCATATATCTTTATTGTGGCGGGATGGGGCAAACTCGCAGGTTATAGCGCGACAGTTGGATATATGGAAGCGATGGGTGTGCCAGGTGCATTATTGCCAATAACCATTTTGGTTGAACTGGGTGGAGGCTTAGCACTGTTGTTTGGAGTGCATGCACGATTATTCGCAGCAGCTTTAGCTGGTTTTAGTTTAGTTACCGCATTTCTTTTTCATGGTACACCTGAAGATTCGATACATTTCATGAAAAACTTTGCTATGGCTGGTGGTCTAATCTTTCTCGTATTGCATGGTGCAGGTCAATGGAGTGTTGATCAGCGTTTTGAAAAATAAATAACGAATACGTAATGCAGGTGAAATGAAAGAATTATTCGCCTGCTGCATCGTGATCTGAATGTAACTCCAAGGCTTGCATGATCAAAGCAATCAACTGAAATTGTTGAATAAAAAGACAATATTTAATAATAATGTATTGAAATATAGAGAGATTTGAATAGTGTGCGTAAGCTTAATAAAAATGATAGAATAGCGCGCTAATCCTTCGTTAGCCTTTCATAGTTGTTATCATGACTACCAATACTCAAATTACCGAAGATCGTATCCTGATTTTGGATTTCGGCTCTCAATATAGCCAATTGATCGCACGTCGTGTACGTGAATCAGGCGTATATTCTGAAATGTATGCTTTTGATATGTCGGAAGAGGACATCCGCGCATTTAATCCAAAAGGGATTATTCTTTCAGGTGGTCCTGAGAGTGTTCACGTTGAAGGCAGCCCACGTGCGCCAGAAGTTGTGTTTAACTTAGGCGTACCAGTATTGGGTATTTGTTACGGTTTACAAACGATGTCTGCTCAGTTGGGCGGTAAAGTTGAACCGGGTACAGTTCATGAGTTTGGCTATGCTGAAGTCGATATTAAAGTACGTGATGCTTTAATTGGCGATCTTGAAGATTCAGCAGACAAATTGAAAGTATGGATGAGTCATGGCGATAAAGTGACTCAAATTCCAGAAGGTTTCCAAATTACTGCAAGTACACCAAGTTGCCCAGTGGCAATGGTGTCTGACGAATCTCGTCGTTTCTACGGTATCCAGTTCCACCCTGAAGTAACACATACTGCTAAAGGTAAAGAGTTACTTGAGAACTTTGTACAAAAGATCTGTGGTTGCCGTAGCCTATGGAACTCTGAAAACATCATTGATTTACGTGTTGAACAATTACGTGAACAGATTGGTGATCAGAAGGTTCTTCTTGGTCTTTCAGGTGGTGTAGATTCATCTGTTGTGGCTGCATTGCTTCACAAAGCAATTGGCGATCAATTGACATGTGTATTCGTTGACAATGGTCTTCTTCGTTTAAATGAAGGGGATCAAGTGATGGAAATGTTTGCGAAAAACATGGGTATCCGTGTGATTCGTGCTGATGCTGAACAACGTTTCCTTGACGCTTTGGCAGGTGAAGTTGATCCTGAAGCAAAACGTAAAATCATTGGTCGTGAGTTTATCGAAGTATTTGCTGAAGAAGCACGTAAGCTTGATGGCGTGAACTTCCTTGCGCAAGGTACGATTTATCCTGATGTGATTGAATCTGCTGCAAGCAAACAAGGTAAAGCACATGTGATTAAATCACACCATAACGTGGGTGGTTTACCCGAAGATCTCGCTTTTGAATTGGTTGAGCCAATTCGTGATTTATTTAAAGATGAAGTACGTCGTTTGGGTACAACTTTAGGTTTACCATTTGAGATGCTTTATCGTCACCCATTCCCAGGACCAGGTCTTGGTGTTCGTATCTTGGGTGAAGTGAAGAAAGAGTATGCTGACATTCTTCGTTTAGCTGATGATATTTTCATGCAAGAACTTCGTGCAAGTGGTTGGTATGACAAAACTGCACAAGCATTCGCTGTATTCCAACCAGTGAAATCTGTGGGTGTAGTCGGTGATGGTCGTCGTTATGCATGGGTGATTGCACTTCGCGCGGTTGAAACAGTTGACTTTATGACGGCTCGTTTCGCACATCTTCCTTATGATCTTGTTGATAAAATTTCGACGCGTATTATGAACGAGATTGCAGAAGTTTCACGTGTTGTTTATGACGTATCGTCTAAACCACCTGCTACGATTGAATGGGAATAATTTCCTGACGGAAATTATTTAAAAAAGGACGCAATTGCGTCCTTTTTTATAAATCGCATAATTCTAACTGGTCAAAATTTTCTAATTCACCATATTTAACTTGATTAAATTTTAAGTGTGATAATTCAGGATTTTTTTTGACAACTTGGATTATGGTATCGATTTCTTTTTCAGTAATATCCCATCCGAAGGTTAATGATTTAAAACATGGAAAGGGAATTTTTTTAAGATAAATATTATTGGGCTTAATTACATCATGATCTAATAACTTAAAAATTATCCTATATTCATTTTCAATTGCCCATCGCTCATTTTTTGTCAAAAGTAAGCGTTCAAAAAAATCTTGCTGATCAATATTGAGAAAATAATAATTTGATATTTCATCAAAATTTTTAAGTTTATCTGGAATGGTAATACCATTGATTCGTATGACTCCTTCATAATATGAAATAGAAGCTCTTCTAGAATTTTTATATACAATTTTTTGAGGATTGTACTTCTTAAAAAAGGGATGATTGGAATCAAATGAAACAGCCAAACCTTTACCATGTTGACCGTAGCGTATCCACATTTCTTGGTTTATTAGTGAGTTAGTCAGAGAAAAAATGCCTATATAGCTATTTAGTTTTCCCAATAAATTTGTATTTATGTGCTTAATAAAATTTATAGCTTGGGAGCGATCATATTCCTCCATCGTATTAAAACTATCAAACTCGTCAAAACTCCTCAAGCTTGGAGATTCATCAATGCTGTATCTTTGACCTGAAGGTAATAAGTAGTGTTTTATTAGAAATTCATCTGTTACATTTGGTCCATCATAAAATATTGAACCCTGATATTTTTTATAAGCAACCTTGAGATCAGCGTCAGAAAAGATGTTGAAAAATGGTGTAAAAACACCTTCACCTGACGGATCATTTAAGTATTGAGGTTGCGTAATTCTGAAAAGTCCATTTTCTAAAAACTCTATTCTATCCGTTGGTAGATATTTAACAAACATGAAGTTACGCCTGTAAAGTTACTTCTAAATTTTATAAATTATTTAAAAATATTAAAGTTTTTATATTTATAACATATCGATAGCTCATTTTTATTCCAAATTAATAGAACCTGCTAATAATAAAGCATTCTATTTTTAATACATACAAAACTCTAATTGTCCTACCTATAGTATTCAGCGTATTAAGTCTAAGGTGGTTCAATTTGCATGACCTTGTTAATATCTATAACAAAGATAGCCATTTGCCAAACTTTTAGGATAACAACATGACCAATAATACTTATACCGAATTGTCTCATTCAGAAGACTGTGAAAAGCACGCCAACCAATTTATTCAGGAATTTCCACTGCGCCGTGCAGAAATCGGTCAAGGAACAGTGATCAAACGCGCTTTACCAAGTCGCCATAAGCGTATGATTGGCGCATGGTGCTTCTTAGATCATGCAGGTCCTGTAACATTTGAAGCTGGACAAGGTCTAGATGTTGGTCCACATCCACACATTGGTCTACAAACCTTTACTTGGATGATTGAAGGGACTATGTTGCATAGCGACAGCTTAGGGACAACAGATCAGCTCATTCAGCCCAAGCAAGTTAACCTCATGACAGCAGGTCGAGGTATTTCACATACTGAAGTCGCGCCAGCGAATGAAACAAAAATGCATGCTGCCCAACTTTGGATTGCATTGCCTGATGACAAACTTACCATCGATCCAGCTTTTAATCACTATCCTGAATTACCCGTGGTTAATCAGTCAGGTATCGAATTTACGGTATTGGTCGGTGAGTATCTAAATACAGTATCACCAGTCAAAGTACATACTGAGCTTTTAGGTGTTGATTTATTTGCGCAAGCAGCCACAAAAGCACGTTTACCTTTAAATCCAAAGTTTGAATATGGATTTATGGCGCTTGAAGGTACAGCAACTATTAATGGTCATCATTTAGATGAAGACAATATGGTGATTTTAGAGCCAGGGCTAGAATATGTGGAAGTAGAAATCCATGACAATAGTCGTGTACTGCTTTTGGGCGGTGAGCCATTTGAGTCACCAATTTTATTATGGTGGAATTTCGTTGGACGTACGCAAGAAGAAATCAAAATTGCACGTGATCAATGGATAGCAGAAGATCCACGTTTTGGGTCAATTCCATCATACCAAGGCGAGCGTTTGAAAGCTCCGATATTGCCTGATAGCATGCGTCCATCTAAATAATAAGACAAAGAAGGAAAATAAAATGGCAACGATCGCAAATGCAAAGGTCACCACACTACCTGAAAAATGGGGTGGTGAAATTCAATCTGGTCAGCACACATTTCTCACCGATAAACCTGAATCATTCCAAGGTTTAGATCGTGGGCCTGCACCGTATGATTTTATTTGTTCAGGATTAATTTCCTGCACAATGATTACATTACGGATGTATGCTGAGCATAAAGGACTGGATTTAGGCGAATTTAGTGTCGAGGCAGATTTTAAAGCCAATAAGGAAGGGCAGGAATGGATTGAGCGTCGTTTAAGTTTTAAAACTAACTTGGATGAAGCGCTACAAGAAAAAGTTTTAAATGTGTGCCAAAAAACACCAGTTACTAAAACAATGCTCAGAAGTGTCGAAATTAAAACAACAATTATTTAAATATAGACAACTTAATAGGCATCAACATTCTGTATTTTTGTAATTTACAGCTAAAAAGAAGACATTTTGTGTAAAGCAGGATGTCTTTTTTTATTCAAAATGGCTATATAGAGAGAAATAAAATTAGGTGGTCTTATGCTGACATTACATCATTTAGAAAAATCACGTTCTTCAAGAATTATTTGGGCGCTAGAAGAGTTGGGTGCTGAATACCAAATTCAACATTATAAAAGATTGCCAACTTACGCCGCTCCACCAGAATTGAAGAAGGTTCATCCTTTGGGGAAATCACCAGTGATTACTGATGATAATTTAGTGATCGCAGAATCGGCGGTGATTTTAGACTATCTGGCAGATCGCTATGATACTCAGCATCAATTTAAACCCCAGTCACAGCCGGACTTAACACAATATCAGTATTGGATGCATTACGCTGAAGGCTCATTAATGCCACTTTTAGTGATGACCTTAGTTCTCTCGTTTGTACCTCCTAAAGTACCTTTTGTGATTCGACCAATTGCCAATAAAATTATTGATGGGGTGACTGATGGATTTATACAACCGCGTCTCGCTGAACATATTGAATTTTTAGAACAGCATTTGGCGCAACATGAATTTTTTATATCTCAGTTTTCATTTGCAGATATCCAAATGAGTTTTCCCTTAATCGCGATGGATGAGCGCTTAAATGGAAAATATCCGAACATTCATGCGTATGTAAAACGCATAAAACAAAGACCTGCTTATCAGCGAGCGGTCATCAAGGGTGGTGATTAAGATGGCAGATCAGGCAGTGAAATTAATCTTCCTGCCCGGAGCATCTGGCAGTACTGCATTTTGGAAACCTGTTCAATCACATTTTGAATCTGAGTACGACACGCACATCATTGCTTATCCCAGTTTTGGTGAATATCCTGATCATCCACATGTAAATTCAATGTCAGATTTACAAGATTATGTATTTGATCATCTTCAGCGCCCAAGTATTCTGATCGCTCAATCTATGGGTGGGGTCATTGCTGTTCAAGCGGCGTTGAGGTATCCAAAATTGATTCAAGGTTTGGTGTTGGTCGCTACGTCAGGTGGCGTTGATTTAACACCATTTCATGTTAAAGATTGGCGTGCAGAATATCAAAATGAATATGAAGTGCCGCACTGGTTTATTGATGATGAAACCAAATTAGATGAACGGCTTGCTGAAATTGAATGTCCTGTACTATTAATCTGGGGCGGAGATGATGACATTAGTCCTGTCGCAGTAGGTGAGTATTTAAATCACGCTTTTAAGTATTCAGAGCTGAATGTGATCCCGAACGGACAACATGATTTAGCTAAAGTTTATGCGTCAGAGTGTATTTCTTTTATCCAACGCTACTTAGCAAAATTTTAGGTTTGCTCTAGACTAAAAAAGGATGCTAATCGCATCCTTTTTTTGATTATCGTTTTACAACGATTGAATCAATACCGCTGTGTTGTAGGGTTTGCTGAGCGATGACAGCAGCTTCTTGAGAGTCATAAGGTCCAGAGACAACCCGATACCAGGTTTGACCGCCTTCCGTGGTTTTAATGACATCTGCAGATAAGCCGTTGAGAATAATTTCAGCACGACGTGCATCAGCACTATCTGGATCTGGATAACTTCTGACTTGTAAAAGGTAGCTACTCGCTACGGGTTGAGGTTCTGCATTTTCAATCAGTTCACCCTCTGTCGTTGTAGCATCAGCAACCACAGGTGCTTCCACGATGACAGGTGCGGTGTTCACTTGCTGATTTTCAGGTACAGCTTGATCGGGGATTGGAGTCACTTGTTGTTGAGGCAATAAATCGTAGAAGCGATAATCTTTATTCGTATCTTCTTGATAATGTTCAGATTGAATATCATTGCTTTTTGGTTGGACTGGCGCCCACGGTTTCCATAGCATTAAGGCTACGGCAAAACTCAGTACAATTAAAATCAGAACAAGCATACCTAACCATTTTGGTATTAATGGTTGTTTAGGTTTGTTAGGTCTTTCTGATACACCACGCTGCGTTTTTCCAAACACTTGGAAACCTCTCTTATTTTAAGATCATGCAATGGAAAATTGGATTACCATCACATGGAGTTTTTATCTCATTTTTTTCAATAATAAAAGTCATCGAAGGTGAATCTTTTAAAAAAGATTCACCTTCGATGACTTACATGCTTTCAGGTGCAGAAACGCCTAAAAGCTCTAAACCATTTTTCAAGACTTGACGAACATTTACCGATAACAACAAACGTGCTTGGGTCAGATCAGCATCATCACCGAGTACTTTATTTTCGTTGTACCAACCATGGAACAATGCTGCAAGTTCTTTTAAGTAGTTACCTACTTGATGCGGTTCATGGCTGTTTGCAGCACGTGCAATAATTTCAGGGTATGCTGCAAGTTTTGCTAAGATTTCAGTTTCAGCTTCTAATTCAAGCTTTGCGGCAAAACCACGCGCAGTGGTCGCATCGAAGTTGATGTTCAAGCTGCTTGCTTTTTCTAGCATACGACAAATACGTGCATGAGCATATTGAATGTAATACACCGCATTGTCTTTACTTTGAGAAACCGCGAGATCTAGATCAAAGTCGATGTGCTGTTCAGACTTACGCATGACATAGTAGAAGCGAGCAGCGTCGTTGCCGACTTCTTTACGTAGATCACGCAATGTGACAAATTGACCTGAACGAGATGACATTTGAACCATCTCACCACCGCGCCATAGGCTGACGAATTGTACTAATAACACAGTCAGTTTTTTTGAGTCATATCCCATCGCATCAATCGCCGCTTTTACACGTGCGATATAACCGTGGTGGTCTGAACCCCAAATATCAATAATGTCAGTATAACCACGCTGAAGTTTATTCAGATGGTAAGCAATGTCAGAAGCGAAGTAAGTGGTTTGGCCATTACGACGTTTTACAACACGGTCTTTTTCATCACCAAATTCTGTTGATTTGAACCAAATGTTGCCATCTTTCTCATAGAGGAAGCCGCGTTGATCAAGTGTTTGTAATGCTTCTTCAATTTTTTCAGTCAATGATGCTTCACTGAACCATTGGTTGAAAGTCACACCAAATTCACCAAGATCATCTTTGATATCATCAAGAATTGCTTTTAACGCAGCTTGATGAAAAACGCGATAACCGTCACCTATTAACGTCTGCGAGTTAAAAATTAGACCATCAATGTGTTTTTCTTTATCGCCAGAAATTACAACCTTGTTACCTTCGGCATCAAGTTCTTCAGCATACTGCACATCTTCTGGCACATCTTTATAAACATCAGCTACAGGGCGAACATATACATCGCCGTCTTGATCAATAATGCTTTGTGCGATTTCTTTGACATAGTCGCCTTGGTAAGCATTTTTAGGGAATACTAATGTTTGACCAGTTAACTCAAGGTAACGTAGATAAGTAGACGTCGCTAAAATATCCATTTGACGACCAGCGTCATTCACATAGTATTCACGATCCACTGTAGCACCAGTTGCTTCAAGTAAATTCGCAACCGTCATGCCATATGCTGCGCCACGACCGTGACCCACATGTAAGCTTGATGTCGGGTTCGCAGAGACAAACTCAACTTGGATTTTTTTCGTAGCATTTACTTGTGTACGACCAAAATCATTAGCTTGTGCCTGAATAGCATCAAGAACAGCAAAACGTTGGTCTGCATTCAAGAAAAAGTTGATAAAACCAGGACCAGCGATTTCCGCTTTACTGATATCCGCAACTTCTGGCAGTGCAGCAAGAATTTTTTCTGCTAAATCACGAGGCTTCATACCTGCAGCTTTAGACGCGATCATTGCGATATTCGAAGCGAAGTCACCATGGCTTCGGTCTTTGGTTCGCGTTAAGTTTCCGCTGTTGTTAAAGTCAGATGGGAGGACCCCTTCAGCTTGAAGAGATTGCACTGCATGATCGAGAGCTGCTTGTATTGCCGTATTCATAATTTATCGAAAAATTAATGTCGCAGAAAAACGACAAATATAGCAAATTTAGCGCTCATTAGCGAAGCAGATTTGCGTTGAATAAAACTTATCCGACATAAAAATAATAAAATCAGTTTTTTTAATCACTATGCGCTATTTGCAGAATTAACGATGATGAATTTAATCTTTTACATCTAATGCATATCGATGATTGAATTGAGCCTGATTTCTTTATCTCATTTAATGTGAATTTAAATAGAAATCAGGCAATTTTATGACTCGAAACTAAGCCATACACGTGACAGGCTTATTTAATAATTCTGCTTTACCATTTTGGAAAGTGTATAACTTAGATGCATGGAAGATTTTAATGGTTTTCGCCTTTTGAGCAGCAGATTGAAATGTCCCTAATTTTTTTTGATTCGCCAAACTAAAAGGATTTCCGTAATTCTTATTGTCGAGTAGTACTTGGATCGTTCCAACTTCAGGCTGAAGACTATTTAAAATTTCCGAACCTTCCACATTTTGTATGCTGAGACTTGGTTTTTGGACACTATTCTTACAATTTAAACGCAGGAACAGCATGTGACCATCAACAGCTTTGTTTTGTAAGTCATAAATTCCTTGAAGGTCATTTTCGATATATACCCACTGACCAATCGGCATATTTTGTTTAAATTTCTCAATTTGCTCGAGTGTGGTTTTACTAATATCGACAATGCCTTTTTTATCAATTTCAGGGGTTTTATCAGCGCGTGCTAAGCCCACCATTGAAAGTGCTTTATCACCGACCTTTGAGGTCGTGTCAGTGATGGTTTGGCAACCCGTTACATTTAGCAGTGAAATAATAGTTAATGGCAAAATGGCAATTTTAGCTGTAATTTTCATGTGGATCTAATAATGAAGTAAAAATACGATTGAATCCGATATTAGCTGAATCGTTCAGATTAGTTTGCAAAAAAAAGTTAATAAACATGAATAATACATTTGAAATGTGACAGTTTTATCTATTTTTCAATCAATAGAATGATGGGTTGAAGTTATAAAATTTAAAAATACTGCCAATATTATTATCAATTTTATAAATATACATTTGTCTTCATTTCGGCTTAAGCTATTTCTTAAATAAATGGTAAAAATGAAATGAAAAGGGTCTGAATTTAGGCCTGATCCATGAGATTAGAGATGACAACTGAACACACTGAAGTAAAACACCCTCTTTATACCCCTTATGCTGGCTTTACTTTGCTTGAACTACCTCTTCTTAATAAAGGCTCTGCGTTCACTGAGGAGGAGCGAGCAAGTTTTAATCTAAACGGTTTGCTGCCTCATGTGATTGAAACGATTGAAGAGCAACACCAACGTTCATATCAACAATTTACGTCATTTCATGACGACATTAATAAGCATATTTATCTGAGAAATATACAAGACACCAATGAGACTTTGTTTTATCACCTCATAGAAAATCATTTATCAGAAATGATGCCGATTATTTATACCCCAACGGTAGGTGAGGCTTGTCAACGATTTTCTGATATTTACCGCCGTCATCGTGGTGTATTTATTTCATATCCTGATCGTGACAACATTGACGATATTTTACAAAATGTGAATAAGAACAACGTCAAAGTCATTGTAATCACAGATGGTGAACGCATTCTTGGGTTAGGTGACCAAGGGATTGGTGGGATGGGAATTCCAATCGGAAAATTATCTCTTTATACCGCATGTGGTGGTATTAGCCCAGCGTATACATTACCCATTACATTGGATGTAGGAACCAATAATGCACAGTTGCTAAATGATCCAATTTATTTAGGTTGGAATCAGCCTCGTATTAGTGGCGATGAATACTATGACTTTGTGGATGACGTACTTCGTGCGATTAAACGTCGTTGGCCAAAAGCTTTGATTCAATTTGAAGATTTTGCTCAAAAAAATGCAATGCCATTGCTGGAAAAATATCGTAATCAATATTGTTGTTTTAATGATGATATTCAAGGCACTGCTGCTGTTGCAGTCGGTAGCTTAATCGCAGCAAGTCGAGCTGCAGGAAAACAATTACGTGACCAGAAAGTGGCATTCTTGGGTGCTGGTTCAGCGGGCTGTGGTATCGCTGAGCAAATCATTGCGCAAATGGTGGCTGAAGGTTTGAGTGATGCTGAGGCAAGATCACGAATTTATATGGTCGATCGTTTTGGGTTATTGACCGATAATCAACCAAACCTTTTAGATTTTCAGCGTAAACTGGTTCAAAGTTCAGAAAATGTATCCGCGTGGGCTGATGCGGAAGGCATCATTTCATTGCTAGATGTTGTAAAAAATGCACACCCGACTGTATTGATCGGTGTTTCTGGACAACCGGGTCTATTCACTGAAGAAATTATTCGAACTATGGCATCCAATTGCGAGCATCCTATTGTATTGCCATTGTCGAATCCAACGTCGCGTGTAGAAGCCGTACCAGCAGATATTATTCAGTGGACGGACGGTCGTGCTTTGATTGCGACAGGTAGTCCATTTATGCCAGTTAATTATCAAGATAAGCTACACAATATTTCTCAGTGTAATAACTCTTATATTTTCCCAGGGATTGGCTTAGGCGTGATTGCTGTGCAGGCAACGCGTGTCACAGACAATATGCTGATGGCATCAAGTATGGCGTTAGCAGATTGCTCTCCAAAATTGCAAAACCCTGACGACGACTTACTTCCTGATCTCAATGATTTGCAGAAAGTCTCCCGAATCATCGCGTTTAAGGTTGCCAAAGCGGCAATTGAGGATGGTGTTGCCTTGCCATTAAGTGATGAGCTGATCGAAAAAAGTATTGAAGATAATTTCTGGAAGCCTGAATATCGCCGTTATAAGCGAATTCCATTTTAAAAAAACTTGAATTTTCAATATAAATTCATTGGAAATAAATAGGAATCAATGCGTTGGTTCCTATTTTTTTGTTTAGAATAATTACAATATTTAAAAGCAAGATTGAGCGGAATACGCTACAATTTTCAAAAATCATAATAATAGCTTTAATCATTCTATGCTCAATAATATCAATTCAATTATAGAAGGCTTGGGTCTTAGCCCGCAAAAGCGCGCCTTACATATTAAATTTTCTAATCCAATATTAGATAGCCAGGTTTTCATTCAACGAATTCAGGGTCAACACTTTATTAATCAAGGCTTAAAAGCTGAAGTATTATGCTTATCGACGAATGCGCATTTACAACTTAAGCAATTCATTGGTTGTTTAGTGGCTGTCGATCAAGTTACGGATCTTGGAAAATTAGCTCGGACTACTGGGATCGTGACAGGGGTGAGCCAAGGTCAAAGTGATGGAGCGTTGACCTTATATAAGTTGACTGTTGAAGATGCAACTTCACTTTGGCACAAACGCCGTAACAGTCGCGTATTTATGAACAAATCCGTGGTTGATATCACTGAGATTATTTTTAAAGAGTGGCAGACGAAAAGCGTGTTATTTAGTACCGCTTTGAGTCTGTCAACGGCGGGTTTAAAAGCATCATATGATATACGTCCATTTGTGATGCAAGCCAACGAATCAGACTATGATTTTCTAACACGCTTATGGCGGAGTGAAGGCATTAATTGGTTGATTGATGAGACAGATCAAACTGTGCCATTCTCAGCGAAAGAAATTCAATCACAAAAATTAAGGCTAATAGATGAAAATAGTCAGTACGAGCCTTTAGATCGACGCACGCTCAGATTCCATCGCAGTCATGCAACAGAACGTTTTGATACGATTACCAGCTTTATTGCTCAACGCTCAATACAATCTACAGCAATTCAGGTACAACGTTGGCAGGGCGATATACTTGCGCAAGATCAAGATGATTATCAACTCAGTGCTCATCAACATAGTGACCAGTTGGATAATGAAACCTTAAGTCTAGAACAAGCATGGACTGTGAGTCCTGCTTGGATTGCTGATTTAAAAGGTGAAGATCAAGCCACTCTATCAAACAATTCACAACTGCAAAAACTGAATACACAACTCAATCAATACCAAGATTTGCAGGCTAAATACTTTACTGCAGTGAGTAGCGTTCGAGATGCCAATGTTGGGTATTGGTTTGAATTTATGGGGCATCCAGAAATAGATCAACATCAAGGGGTAGATCGCCAATTTATTATTTTAGGAAAACATTTTTTTAATCAAAATAATTTACCTAAAGATTTAAATAATCAAATTGAAACATTAATTGATTTGAGTCGTTGGAAAAAGACAAAAACAGATGAGCGTTTATCTACAGAACTGAGTTTAGTGCGCCGAGCTATACCTATTGTTCCAGAATATGATCCATTGAAACATCGTCCAGTTGCTTATCCTCAACGGGCAAAAGTGGTTGGTCCTGAAGGTGAAACGATCTATGTGGATCAATGGGGACGTATTAAGGTTCGCTTCGTATTTACACGTAATGATGATCATCAACATGATGGTGGTGCAGGGTCGAATGATAATGATACAGACTCTGCATGGGTTGATGTTTTAACTTCTTGGGCTGGGGAGGGGTACGGATCAAGATTCCATCCACGTATAGGTGAAATTGTAGTCATTGATTTCTTTGATGGAAATGTTGATCGACCTTTCGTTGTTGGGCGTTTACATGAAGCAGAACGTCATCAAACCATGTTTGATGTTAAGGGGCAGTTACCGGACACCAAAAAACTGAGTGGGATTCGTTCGTCTGAAGTTGGTGGTTCTGGATTTAACCAACTCCGATTTGATGATACGACAGGACAAATTAGTACTCAGTTGCAAAGTAGTCATGCGGCAACTCAATTGAATCTGGGTAATTTGAGTCATCCTAAGGATAAGGAAAAAAGTGATGGACGTGGAGAAGGATTTGAGCTGAGAACTGATGCGTATGGCGCTGTTCGTGCAGGGAAAGGAATGCTCATTACGACTTATGCACAAGAAAAAGCAATTGCTGATCATCTTGAAGCTACACAGGCTCAATCTCTGTTGAGTCAGAGTGAGCAGAGTATGAAAGTGCTCAGTGAAATTGCAGTAAAACAACAATCGGATGCATTAAATGTAATTAGTAGATTACCTAAATTTATTCAATCATTAGAAATCAAAAGTAGTGCTCAAGCTTTGCAATCAACAGTGAATTTATTTAAAGAGGGAATAGCGAAGGATCCATTAAATGCACTGAAAGATTGTGGTGGTTTTATTAAGGATATTGGTACTTTAGGTGGTAATACTGCTGGAATTGTGGATGAGTTTAATAGTTACTTTGAGCATGCTCAAGAAGCGGTTGATAATCTCAAGGAATTTATTGATAACGTACAAGAATATGGTTCTGAAGCGATAAAGAGGAAATTTGAAAGTATTAAAAATGGGATTAAAGATAACCCATTTCAAGCACTTCAAGATGTGAGTAAAGCAATTTCAAGCGTTGACTTGAATATGGAAGATCAGCTTGTGTTATGCACTGGTTTTGGTGGTGCAAACAAAAAAGATGATATTAATCCAATAAAAGCCTTAAGCACACTGACAGGTTTTATGGAGGGATATACTCAAGGATTAGAAAATAGTTCTGATCAAAAAAAACAAGAGCAAGGGCGTTTATTTAGACAGGCACTCATGCTTTTGGCTTCACCCAATGGGATTGCATTAACAACGCCTGAGGACATTATTCTTCAAGCATCACAAGATATTGCGGAGAGTGCACAGGGTTCAATTAATTTAAGTGCGCAAAAAAATATTGTAGGGCACGCTCAAGACAAGATCAGTTTGTTTGCTGCACAGAAAGGATTTCGAGCGTTCGCAGCTAAAGGTAAAGTTGAATTACAAGCGCAAGATGATGCGATTGAAGCAATTGCACGTAAGGTGATTAAGCTTATTTCAACCGAAGATAAAATTGAAATTACCAGCCCTAAAGAAATTGTACTGACCGCAGGTGGCTCGCAACTCAAGATTAATGCTAGTGGAGTATTTAGCACGACGGGTGGAAAATTTGAGAGTAAGGCAGGGCAACATTTGTTTACGGGTGGGGCAACTGTAAATGCGCAATTACCTAAGATGCCTGAGAGTGGGATATTTAGTAGAAGATTTGATTTTAGTGAACTAATTTCAAAAGAACTTTTAAAGAATGGCTATAAATATAAAGTCGTTAATCATGATAAAAAGACAGAATATATAGGTTTTCTTGATGAAAATGCTCGCACAGAGAGAATCTTTAGTGAGAACCCTGATAATGTTGAAATAGTACTATTGGGTAAATCTGAGGATGAATCAGATAAGTTGCTTCTAATTGAGGAAGAATTTACTCAAGATAAAAGTGATAGTTCAGATGAAGCATGTTGTGGAGGGCATGATGAAGATGATCATGACTATCATGATGAAGAATTTAACGATGAAAGTGATTTAGAAGCTGATTTCAACAGTTTTGGACTTTAAGGTGGATTTATGAAAAAACTAAAAAAAATAATGACTATGTTCGTGTGCTTAAGTAGCCCAACACTATATGCTGAAAGTTCGAAAGAGTGTATGAATTATTGGAATCAACCAATAAAAAAGATCACGGTATTAGAAGAAGTTGAATGTGATCATATCTGGGATTTTGGTAAAAGTAAAAAAAGTTTGAATCGCTTCAAAGTGGTAAATAATTTAAATCTTAAAACAACTAATACACAATGGATGTCAACAGGGCAGTGTCAAAAAGTATCATACAATAAAAAACAGTTTAATATTTACAATTCAGAGTACAAAGAATATGGGCACAATATTTGGCTAATTTACGATGACAAAAATGCTTTTGCATATTTTAGAAAAGTGAATAGTAAAGATCAATCAGTGGAGGTGAGTTGTGCTCAAGAGGGGGCGGACACAAATTTGAAATTTATACTCAATACTTATTTAAAAAATAATACATCTGTAAGTATGCAAAAATATAAAGCAAATGATTGGTATAAAGAGTAATAAGAATGAAAAAAACAATAACTTTTAAAGATGGGACAACTAGAACGTTTGAAACAAATTTGGAGGGTTTTATTCAAGCTGTAAGTTTTAAAGAATCTTCATCAGATTTGTCTTTGCCATTAAGCAATCCAGTCAATATAAGGTGTGCAAGAAAAGTAAACGAGGCAGGTTATTTGGGCCTATTTCAATGGGGAGAGTCTGCTCTGTATGAGCTGGGGTATTATTTAGGGGATAAAGGAATTTCCTATGATGATATTAAAGATGCAAGAAGAGGATCTGCTTTACACAATAGTTGGAAGAGTCAATTTGACTCTAATAATTGGTCGGGTAAGTGGTCAGGTAAAAGAAATATAAATTCCAAATCTGATTTTTTAAATAATCCTAAGGTTCAGTATGAGGTTATCAAAGAATGGATTGGTTATTTATGTAAACAAATAAGAAATAATAATTTAAATGAGCATTTTGGTAGAACGATTCAAGGCGTTGAAGTCAATGAGTCTGGAGCAATTGCTGGGATGCATTTGGTTGGTATAGGAGGTTTGGGTGCTTTTTTAGGGTTTTCAAAATTTTCTGGTGAAAAACAAACGGATGGTAATGGAACACATATTAAGAAATATATTCAAGACTTTGGTGGCTTTGATCTGGAGCAGTGCTGTAATCGGAAAATATATATAAATTTGAAGGATAAAAATGATAATGTATTACCAGATAAGGAAGTTACAATTGTCTCAACATATTCTGGAAAAAGTTTTTCTGGTGAGACCAAAGTTAAAATAAAAAGCGATGAAAATGGATATCTTCCTGTCATTGTTAGGCATCCATCAACTGAAATTAAAATTGTGGCTGATGGCAAAGAGTCAAATCCTATTGTTCAGAAAGCTGACCAAAAACAACGTGCAATTTTAAAGGATTTTGAAGTTTCAAAATTTCCAGCAACCTTAGAGCAAAATAGTACTCCTCAGCCTAAACCTCAACCAAATAAAACACCTCAACAAGTAAGAAATGAGAAAAATCAATCTGAAGCTAAGCAAGAAGGAGCTGCTGAAAATAACAAAGATATTAGTTTCAATATTCAAATTGTAGAGGGTGATACAGGGAAACCAATCTCTAATATGAATTTTTTTCTTACATATAAAGCAAATAAGAAAAAACATACAGCGAATGATCAAGGTATTAAGCAAGCTATTATTGCTGAAGTTGGACAAGACATAGAAGTTTCAGTTTCAGGTGAAGTAGGAAATCAAAAAATACATCACTTTAAAGTCGAACAAACTTTGTCTAATCAGACAGTTAAAATTAAGTTACCAGTTCAAGCTTTCAAAATAATTGTAAAAAAAGACAATAGATTGGTGCCGAATTTGCCAATAACATTATTTTATAGAGGGCGGGAGATTCCTAAAAAAACTAATGCATTAGGTGAAGTTTCTGTAAAAATGCTAGTTGGCTTTGTATATGGATTTGGTACTAGTAGTAAGTCTTTTATTAAAGTAAGGGCGATATATGGTAATACATCGCGAATATTTCGAATAAATGAAGGTTTTGAAAAACTTTCTAAACAAAATACTACAACTCAAACTAAACCGAATAATCAACAAACAAATTCAGGATCACAACCAAATAATACAACAACTCAAACTAAACAAGCTGAAGTAAAGCAGGAAACACCGAAAGCAATACAACAAAATACGCATACAGAAAACGGTGGTAAGCCTTTAACTAAAGTTAGTAATCAGTCCCCACCTACAAGTGATACAACGCGTTATCACATTTATCATGATGGGAAGATTAAAAGAGAGAACAAATCAGCTACAGGTTTCGCAGAATATATTTATTATGATTCTACAAGTAAGTCTCATAATTTAGGTAAATCAAAATATGTTGTAGCAAAAAGATGGTCTTCTAAGGGCGTCTTAGGCAGTGGGAATGTTTATTTAATCGATGTAAGACATTTTCAGAAATATCGCTCAGGTGTAGTCGGTTATAAAATGTTAATGAATTCTGGACAGCAACGATATTATTTAGGTGGTATAGAGTTAGCAGCATTTTTAGGAGCACTATGCAAATCCGGGTATGATGACATTTCCTTTAATGGTTTTAGCAGAGTCAATGGTGATCCTGGTGAAAGTAAATCTCATATTAATGGTGAAGCAGGAGATTTGAGATATTTAAGAACTGATAAGAAGGCTTTATCGGTTATTTTACAAGATGCTAATTATGACCATGAAAGAACTTTAAATTTGATTAATAACTTTATAAAATTTGGCTGGGGTAAATCAAAAAAAATGCTAAGTGAGTATTTCACAAACTCTAAGGCTGGAGTCAAAAGTAATTATATTTTCCCAAATTGCAATCATTTAGCTAAACCAAGGCACAATAATCACCTTCATTTACAAGGGCTGTCTCCAAATCTAGAGGATATTTAATTTATGAAAAAATTATATTATATTTTTTTTATTTTATTATGTTGTGGTTGTTCAAATAGTCAAAGTAATTCATCTGACTTACATAGTATTAAGAGTAAAGAAAATGAATTAAACGGTATTAAAATAGGAGATAATTTAGACGCGTTGAAGAGTAGATTTAAGGGGGATATAATTATTCAAAAATATAGTGATATTACAGACTTAAAAGAATGTCAAAACAGAAAAAATATTTTAGTTAATAATACTCTTACTAGTGTTGATGTTGATAATAATGAAATTGTCACCTCTATTCATACTCGAGATGTTAAAGCGGTTGATGCTAATAATATAAGTATTGGTAAGGGTGAAATTAATGTTGCGAAATTAAATAATAATATCAAACCAAAAAAAGTTTTTAGTGGGGATGAATCACTAGACCTATTTTTATATAAAATCCCTATGAAAGAAAGTAAAGGATATTTTATATATAATATCAATAATAATAAAATTGAGTCTATCTCAATTGAAAGCTTTGATCACATTTCCTGTAATTTGGAATGATTTGAAGTTGAGTCAAAATTTTCAAATCTAGTTTTAAATTTTAGAAATTAAAAATGAAATACTTTTTTAAAGTTAAATCTTAATAAAGCCGACTCTCGTCGGCTTTATTGATTAAACTTCTAACAATTCTTCAATCGGAGCAAAGTAGTATGCTCCATCTAAAGGCGCAACAAAGTGCAATAAACGATCATGAATACCATCGCCACTAGTTCCAAACATACGTGTCAGCATGCGATCAATACGGGTTAAATCTTTCGTATAAGCGATAAAATATAAACCTTGATCGCCGCGGCCATCCCCATATGGCAAAGAGTGGCGAAGAATTTCAAGCTCCTCACCTTCATCATCTTCAACCACGGTGCGAGCCACATGTGCATTGTCAGGTTTAACATCGTCATCAAGCTCAATGGTTTCGAGTTTGGTGCGCCCAATCACTTGCTCTTGTGCATCAACTTTAAGTTTTTTCCATTTATCTAAATCATGACGATAACGTTGAGCAAAAACGAATGAGCCATCAGTGAAAATTCCTGCATCTTTGACTAATAAAGCTGTTTTAGTATGATCATCTGGAAATTATTTATACAGTCGATACTGAAAATAAAACTGTAACAATTTTAGCGGCTATAGGCTTTGTTGGTAGTGCTGAAGAAAGATTCAATACAGAAAATGGTGGTTGTGTAGAAGGGGTGCAGTAGAACAGCTGTTTATACGATTTCGGGTAAAGCTTTGGCATCTCATGCTGGACGGGTGGGATATTTTAGACCCAATATAAGTGTAAAGAGAATATGAAAAAAAGTACAGTAGTTATTTCTATCATGGTATTAGCAGCTTGTACTGCTAATGCTGATAAAAAAGACTTAAATAATGTTCAGTTAGATAGTCTATTGACTTGTTATGGTGAGAATACTGAATATACAAATTTGGATGGTTATTATTATTTGCCAGATTATGGCTGTATATATAATGGTAAGACTAATAAGCTTGGGAATGCATTTGTTTTTTTGATTCCAAGTGTTGATCAAAAAAAGATCTAAATTACAAGAGTATAAAAGCAGTTAAGGAAAAATTATTTTTTTAATTCCAAAAGATAATTTAGTTAAGACAAATAATTCCGATTCCAATTATATACCTAAAGCAAACTATAAATTTAAAGTTTTTTTAAACTCTGGGAAAGGTTGGGTTGAGAATAGTCAAGTTTCTAAATTAGATCAAATGAATGATTTTGTTGAAAATAGGGTTTTATCTTATAGCGGTGCTTTTTTAAAAAGAAAAATGGATGTTAATAAAGATGGGGTTGGTGACTATATTGAGGTTTTAGGCGGAAAGTATTCGTTGAAATCAATTGTTATTAGGGATGGTCTTAATAATAAAACATTATGGAAAAATAATATTTTATTTGATGATGGTTTTAATAATTGTCAATATAGTGAGTTTAAGAATATAGCAATCAGTGAAAATAATTTTACATTAGAGTATAATACTTGTGCAGATAACTCTATGTTAGGTCATAGATATACAACATTTAGAGTCGACTCTAAAAATGAACCAGTTGTAATTCAAGATAATTATTTAGTTAATGAATTAAATGGAAAGGACAATAAAAAGCCTAAAAAAATAAACTGCATGTCTAATTCAAAGGTTTTTTTCTCTACTTATAGAGGGCGATGTGGTTAGGGGAATTGTTAACATATATTTGTATGTAACTACTACCTCCCCTATAAAAGCCGACTCTCGTCGGCTTTCTATTGTTTAATCTTCCAATACCTTTTCTAGCAACTCTTCACTTGGGGCAAAATAATAAGCTCCATCTAAAGGCGCAACAAAGTGCAATAAACGATCATGAATACCATCGCCACTAGTTCCAAACATACGTGTCAGCATGCGATCAATACGGGTTAAATCTTTCGTATAAGCGATAAAATATAAACCTTGATCGCCGCGGCCATCCCCATATGGCAAAGAGTGGCGAAGAATTTCAAGCTCCTCACCTTCATCATCTTCAACAACGGTTCGAGCCACATGTGCATTGTCAGGTTTAACATCGTCATCAAGCTCAATGCTTTCGAGTTTGGTGCGCCCAATCACTTGCTCTTGTGCATCAACTTTAAGTTTTTTCCATTTATCTAGATCATGACGATAACGTTGAGCAAAAACGAATGAGCCATCAGTGAAAATTCCTGCATCTTCACCTAGTAAAGCTGTTTCAGCACGATCATCTGGAAATTGAGGGTTTTCGGTGCCATCAATAAAACCAGTTAAATCTCGACCATCAAAATTTCGGAAGCACACGCGCTCATCTAAAACCTCAACCAAATCCTGAATTCCTTCAAAAAAAGCTTGGCTTAAGGCAAAGCAAATATCAGTACGCTGTGCTGCGATATGGATTAAAACATCAGCAGGGACCACAGGCATGGTGAAAGAGCCTTGAATTGGTTCAAGCTGTTTAAAACCTTCTGGTTGGTGAGGGTAAAGTTGTGACCAAAGTTCTGGTCCAAAAGCCACCGCAGTTTTAATTTGAGCATGAGGATGTTGAGTAATTAAGCGATCACGAGTCGTAAAGAGATCTTCAAGTTTTTCTTTTAGTTGATCTATTGATAAATCTTTTAAACGCAAAGTGATAAAGCGAGCATGATCTGAGGGTAATGGTAAGATTACGGATTGGGAAGTCATTCATGGCTCCTGAAATTATAATATCCTAATTTTGCTGATCACATTGTGCCTGATCATCATAGTGCTGAACAGACAGGCGTTTAAAAAAACATTTAAATTTTAAATCTTAAAAAAGTCGAATTGTCATATAATCTCATCAAAATAAATCTCCCAAATTGTTATGTCTTATCAAATGTGGTTTGCCTACATGCTTGCATGTTGGGTTATTAGTATTTCGCCTGGTGCAGGTGCTATTGCATCTATGTCTAGTGGTTTGAATTATGGATTCAAACGAGGTTATTGGAATGCAATTGGTCTGCAGCTTGCACTTTTGGTTCAAATTGGAGTTGTCGCTGCGGGAGCAGGCGTACTATTTGCTACGACACCTTTGGCATTTTTGATCGTCAAATGGTTTGGGGTTGGGTATTTATTATATTTGGCATATTTACAGTGGAAAGCCCCAGTGCAGTCCATCGAAATTCAGACTGATTTAAAGCAAAAGTCAGTGATGAAGCTAGTAATCAGCGGTTTCTTTGTCAATATGAGTAATCCAAAAGCAATTGTATTCTTATTGGCAGTATTGCCACAGTTTCTGGATCTTTCAAAGCCTCAATGGCCACAATACCTCATCATGGCTTGTACAATGATTGCTATCGATCTTATCGTTATGGCTGGATATACAGGTCTTGCAGCGAAGGTATTGCGTTTACTTAAATCACCTCGTCAGCAAAAAGTGATGAATCGTACCTTTGCAGGTTTATTTGCAGGTGCGGCTTTTTTATTGAGTTTAGTGCATCAATAAGACAAAATAAAATAACGATTGAGGGTTATTTTATTGAAAATTATAATCTTAATTTTGACTATTCTGTTGGGTTCGGCTTAATTGTAACTCCCTATATTTGGGCGTATTTTTATTTACAGCATGAAAGTGTGTGGGAATGGATCAAGTTTGTGATGTGGGGCGCGGGTGTTGGCAGATGCGCCACATTTGGACTTACATTGATTTTAGTTTTGGTCACCACCCTTATAAAAAAAATGATTGTGGATGATACTTCGCAATATAAGATTGTTTTCAAACAAATGGTTTATTTGATGTGGATCAAAGTGGTCTTATTTATGACGGCTGCAATCGGTTTACTATTCGAATGGTTGCCTTTCTATATTGTCGAATCTTGGTTTATGCCCGAGACTTTTTTTGGCTTTTGGCATGTGTTATGGATAAAAGGCCTCATTAATGTATTGGTTATGGTGGTTTTTTTATTCTCTTGTTATATCTTTCTCTGTCTTCATAAATATTTTACAAAGAAGCAAGATTAATGAATAGCCCAAATAAATCAGGCTATTTTTTAAATTTTTGAATGATAAAAATCACAGCAAATACGATTGCCATGGTTAATACAATGCTTAAACCTGTCGCAATATTTAAACCTGCACTCGACCATAAGCCCACAGTCACACCAACTTGAGCCACAATAAAAGACCATAGCACCATGTGTTTAGGTGAATGTGCTAAAAGTCTTGCGGTTAATGCAGGTATAACCAATAAAGCACCCATGAGTAATGAACCTACTGCACGTAACGCTAGTACTGTAAATAAGGCAAGAAGCAGCATAAAAATAAGGCGCTGCCATTTCGCATTCACACCTTCACTTACCGCAATATCAGGATCAATCGCAATTTGAATTTGAGATTGCCAACTTTTATAGAGCACAGAGAGTGCAATGACAATCACCACTGCAAATGTCGGTAAGTCGGACCAAGATATTGTTAAAAGATCGCCAAATAAATAACTCAGCAACTCAGGTCTTAGCGCAGGGAGGTGTTGGATGACCAATAGTCCTGAGCAAAGCAGCGTTGCTGAACATAACGCAAGTAATGCATCGTTGGGCAGGCGAGGATCATGCAATACCCAAAGGACTGCGACCAAGAGTAACGCGGTAAACGTAACCCCCATCCATAAGGGGAGGGTGAGTAAGCCAGCAATCGCCACACCCATGAGAGTTCCATGCGCCATTGTGTCTGCAAAGAATGACATACGGCGCCATAACATAAGACAACCGAGCGGTGCAGTTAGAAACACTAATAATGTTCCCATAATCCATGCGGGTAATAGAAGTTGTAACCATTCCATCATGATCTAAGCTTCCGGTTCTGGATGAATATGGGGACGAGGATCGTGTTGACATGGCGTTGCTGTATCACCATGTGCACAATGATCGTGATGATGTTGGTAGAACACTCGATTAGTGCCGAAAATAGCTTGATACTCAGGGTCTTGTTGAATATTTTCAGGCAAACCGCTACAACATATATGTTTATTGAGGCATACCACACGCTGTGTACCTTGCATCACCCACTGCAAATCATGAGAGACGATTAAGATCGAGCAACCGTAGCGCTCAGGTAGACTTCGAACATAATCATAAAGTTCAGCTTCAGATTGAATATCTAAACCTTGCATCGGTTCATCGAGTACCAATAAGTTGGGTTGACGCAGTAGAGCGCGTGCTAAAAGTACACGCTGGCGTTCCCCACCAGACAGCTGTTGGACTTTCGAATCTTGTAATTTTATGATCCCAGTATCTCGAATAATTTCTTGTTTAATCGCAAGATCACACTTTTCTAAATCAAGTAAATCTTTCACTCGAAGTGGCAAGCTGTGGGATGGGTTGAACTTTTGAGGGACGTAAGCAAGCTTTAAGGCTTTATGATGTTTAATTTGACCAGAATTGGCCTTCACAATTCCGAGAATCACTTTGATAAGCGTAGATTTACCCGCCCCATTGGGACCAATGAGGGTAATAATTTCTTTGTCATGAATCTGAAAGTCAACATTCTTTAAAATGTCTCTTTCATCAATTCGCACATTAATTTGCTGCAGTTCAATTAATGGCAATGCAGAACTTACTGAGAGCACTGCTGACATAATCCTGAAATCTCAATAATGCTATGCTGAGCCTGAAAATGATCAGAGGAAGCCAATTGATCAAGTTGTTGAATCAAACCAAGAGCTGAAGCCTCTTTCACTGTATTGCATTTAGAGCAAATGAGAAAAGCGGCTTGATGTCCAGCACGAGGATGGCAACATGGAATATAGGCATTGATTGAAGTTAAACGATGAATAAAACCTTTTTCGAGCAAAAAATCGAGGGTGCGGTAAACAGTTGGAGGTGCTGCTGGACGTTCAGCATTACCTTTTAATTTCGCCAACAAGTCATAAGCGCCCATAGGCCCTGAGGCCGTTAAAATTAACTCTAAAACTTCTTTGCGAAGCGGAGTCAATTTAGCGCCTGAAGCAGCGCAGCTTGCTTCAGCTTCTAATAAACGAGCTTCAACATTCGGGTGATCATGCACACCGTGTAAAGTATCATGATGTTCGTGTGAACATGCGCTCATGGACTGACCTCAAGACTTCGAAAAGGGAAGGGGATATCTCATAAATAGTATCATGAGACCTTGCAACTTACGAACAGCATAGGCATTTTTAACTGTTTGTTATATTATAACGTCAAAATTCGAGTGGTAATTAATTTCATGTTGCGTCTGCTAGCACTATGCTTTACAGCATTATTCACAACCTTGGCTTGGGCACAAGCACCCTTGGTGGTTTCGACACACCCAGTGTATTTGATTGCAAAAGAAATCACTCAAGGTATTGAAGAACCAAAATTGTTGCTAGAAAATCAAACAGGGCATGATGTTCATCTGACCCCTGCGCACCGCAAATTAATTCAAGATGCAGGATTGGTTATTTGGCTTGGTAAAGCGCATGAAGCTCCATTAGAGAGTATTTTGGCGAAAAACTCTAAAGCAGTTGCCTTATTGAATACAGGAATATTGCAAACATTGCCGCTTAGAAATAGTCGAGGGGACGTAGTAAAAGGAACTGTCGATACTCATGTATGGTTAGAACCAAATAATGCAGTTCGCATTGGCTTTTTTATAGCGGCATTACGCTCACAACAACAACCTGAGTTTAAAGACAAGTATTGGAGTAATGCTAAACTTTTTGCACATGAGATGCTGAAAACCTCACAAAGTGTAAAACTCAATCATGGTGTTCAGCCGTATTGGTCATTACATGATGCATACCAATACTTGGAGCGTGCGCTGTTGCTAAAATTCGCTGGTGCGATGACAGAAGACCCACATATGGCACCTACAATTGCTCAAATCAAATATTTAAAAGACAATCGCCCACAGCAAAAGATGTGTCTTTTGGCTGAAACTGTAGCTAATAAGAATCAATATAAGTCTCTAGGTCATGTGAATTTTCTCGCAGTTGATGAGAGTTTTGCTAAACACCAGAATTTTATAACAGCATGGCAGACTCTAGCGATACAAGTACGTGCATGTGTAGAAAAAGCACAAAAGTGATGTAAAAACAGCCGATAATTGTATAAGTGCTCAGCAATAAACGATCTAAAAATACCAGACTTAGGTCGGGAAAAGATTGCATGTTCAGGGGTGTAACTCTATAATGCCTGCGATTAAAAATAATCATCAGCTAAACTTGTCAAGCATTATTGCTGTGAGTGGATAATAAATGAGCCGAACTAGTCGCTTGATTGACCGACGATTAGCGAAAGCTTTAGTCATCTTGCAAGCATGTATGATACCTGTTTCAGCCTTGATAGCGTGGGTCTTGAAAGACTCGACTGCGGCTTTGAGTGCAGCATTAGGTGCATTCGTATGTTGGCTAGCCAGTTGTTATTTTTCATGGCAGTCGTTCAGAGCTGCAGGTGCAAGAGCTTCGAAACAGGTTCTATCGAATATGTATCGGGGGTTGCTCGGTAAGTTTGGAATTGTGATTGTTGGCTTCATTTTGATTTTAATCAATGTGAAACCGTTGTCAGCGGTCGCATTGTTTTGTGGTTTCATACTCGTTCAGACCATGTCGTGGGTCGCACCTTTTTGGGCGTCGCGTCTATCAAAATGAGTTGAATTGCAACGAAAAATTGAAAAGTTTTTTAGATGTTTAACGAGATATCAAGCAGCACGCGATATTCGTTAACTCTAATTTGTATTTGACATTAACCAGGTGTGATTTATGGCTGCTGAAGAACATACCCTTACCTCGTCTGAGTATATTCAGCATCACTTAACGAACATGACCTATGGTAAAGCACCAGATGGTACGTGGAAGTTAGCTGAGACTGCTGAAGAAGCGAAAGAGATGGGGTTCACTGCTATTCACTTGGATTCTATGGGTTGGTCAATCGGCCTTGGCGTCATTTTCTGTTTGTTGTTCTGGTTAGTAGCGAAAGCTGCAAACTCTGGTGTTCCAACCAAGTTCCAGGCTGCAATTGAAATGATCGTTGAGTTTGTTGACTCAAGTGTTCGTGATACCTTTCATGGTAAATCACGTTTAATCGCGCCTCTAGCTCTTACCATCTTCGTGTGGATTTTCCTCATGAACTTGATGGACCTTATCCCTGTTGACTGGATTCCTTATACAGCTCAACACATAATTGGTGGGCTATTCGGTATCGACCCGCATCATGTTTACTTCAAGATCGTTCCATCTACTGACCCTAACGTAACCCTTGGTATGGCGTTATCAGTATTTGCGTTAACTATTTTCTATAGTATCCGTGAAAAAGGTCTTGTCGGTTTCGGTGCAGAATTTGCGCTTAACCCATTCAATCCAAGTAACCCATTTTTAAAAGCATTATTAATTCCAGTAAATATTCTTCTTGAATTAGTAACTTTTATCGCGCGTCCAATTTCATTGGCTCTCCGTTTGTTCGGTAACATGTATGCGGGTGAATTGATCTTCATTTTGATCGCATTATTACCGTTCTGGATTCAATGGGCGTTGTCTGTGCCTTGGGCAATTTTCCATATTCTTGTTATCACGTTACAAGCATTCATCTTCATGATGTTAACGATCGTGTATATGAGTATGGCTAGCGAGAAGCATTAATTAATATTTGCTCGACTACACTATGTAGTTGGGCTAAAGTTTTTTTGTTTGATTTAAACTCAACCTCTGAGGATTTTTTCATGGATTTAGTAGTTGGCTTATCTGCTGTTGCAGCTGCTCTTTTAATCGCGTTCGGTGCTTTAGGTACTGCGATCGGTTTTGGTCTTTTAGGTGGTCGCTTCCTTGAAGCTGTTGCTCGTCAACCAGAATTGGCTCCACAACTTCAAACTCGTATGTTCTTAATCGCGGGTCTTCTTGATGCTGTGCCTATGATCGGTGTTGGTATTGGTTTGTTCATTATCTTTGCAAATCCGTTCATCGGCCTAGTAGGTTAATTAGCTAAATTCCGAAATCAACTATTTGAGGAATAGCAATGAATATTAACTATACTCTGTTTGGTCAAGCGATTGCGTTTGCGATCTTTGTCGCATTCTGTATGAAATTCGTTTGGCCTCCACTAATCAATGCGATTAGTGAGCGTCAGCGTAAAATTGCTGATGGCTTAAATGCAGCTGAAAAGGCGAAAGCTGATCTTGCAGATGCGCAAGCTCAAGTTAAAGCTGAATTAGATGCAGCGAAAGCACAAGCGGCTCAATTGATCGAACAAGCGAACCGTCGTGCGGCTCAATTGGTTGAAGAAGCTCGTACTCAAGCATCTGCTGAAGGTGAGCGTATTCGTCAACAAGCGAAAGAAGCTGTTGACACAGAGATCAATGCTGCTCGTGAAGAATTACGTCAACAAGTTGCAGCTCTTGCTGTTGCTGGTGCAGAGAAAATTCTGAACCAACAAGTTGATGAAGCAGCTCACAATGCCATGCTTACTCAGCTGGCTGCTAAACTTTAAGCGAGGCGATTATGGCTGAACTCTTGACGTTAGCACGCCCGTACGCTAAAGCAGCATTTGCTTTCGCTTCTGAGCAAGGTGCAACTGACAATTGGTCAAATGTGTTACAAGTGCTTAGTGCTGCGGTGCAAGATGAAGCATTTTCCGCTTACTTGAGTCGCCCTGAGCTTACTCCTGTGGAGCAAGTAAGTTTATTTGCTAAGGTTTTAGGTGCAGATCAAACTGCTGAAGTGTCTAACTTTTTGACACTTTTGGCTGAAAATGATCGTTTAACTTTGTTACCTGAGATTGAAGCAGAGTACGAACTTCTTAAATCACAAAATAACAATGTGGTAGATGTCGTGATTGAATCTGCATTACCACTTTCTGCTGAACAAGAGCAATTACTTGCATCTGCGTTAGAGAAACGTTTCAACGCAGCTGTAAATGTTTCAGTAGAAGTTAACCCAGTGTTAATCGCGGGTGTTGTTATTCGTGCAGGCGACCAAGTGATAGATGATTCTGCGCTTAATAAGCTTGAAAAAATGCGGACTCGTCTTCTTGCATAATTGCGTAAAAAGAAGACTGAACTTAATAAAGATTGAGGTATAGCGCAATGCAACAACTGAATCCATCCGAGATCAGTGCGCTCATTAAACAGCGTATCGGCGATCTGGACACCAGCGCGACCGCTAAGAACGAAGGAACCATTGTTATGGTTTCCGACGGTATTGTGCGTATTCACGGCCTTGCTGATGCAATGTACGGTGAAATGATCGAATTCGACGGCGGCTTATACGGTATGGCACTGAACCTAGAACAGGATTCAGTGGGCGTCGTTGTTTTAGGTAACTACTTAAGCCTTCAAGAAGGTCAAAAAGCTCGTTGCACAGGTCGTGTATTAGAAGTTCCGGTTGGTCCAGAACTTTTAGGCCGTGTAGTAGATGCTTTGGGTAACCCAATTGATGGTAAAGGCCCAATTGATGCAAAATTATCTGATGCAGTTGAAAAAGTTGCACCAGGCGTAATTTGGCGTCAATCGGTAGATGAGCCTGTACAAACTGGTTATAAATCAGTTGATACAATGATTCCAGTTGGTCGTGGCCAACGTGAATTAATCATCGGTGACCGTCAAACTGGTAAAACAGCAATGGCGATCGATGCGATCATCGCACAGAAGAATTCTGGCATTAAATGTATTTACGTTGCAGTTGGTCAAAAACAATCAACTATCGCAAACGTTGTACGTAAGTTAGAAGAAACTGGCGCTATGGCGTATACGACTGTTGTAGCAGCAGCGGCAGCGGATCCAGCAGCAATGCTTTTCCTTGCTCCGTACTCTGGCTGTACAATGGGCGAATACTTCCGTGACCGCGGTGAAGATGCGTTAATCATTTATGATGACTTATCTAAACAAGCAGTTGCGTATCGTCAAATTTCATTGCTTTTACGCCGTCCACCAGGTCGTGAAGCGTATCCAGGTGACGTATTCTATCTTCATAGTCGTCTACTTGAACGTGCTTCTCGTGTATCTGCTGACTATGTTGAGAAATTCACTAACGGTGAAGTTAAAGGCCAAACTGGTTCATTAACTGCATTACCGATTATTGAAACTCAAGCGGGTGACGTATCTGCATTCGTACCAACGAACGTAATTTCGATTACTGATGGTCAGATCTTCTTAGAAACATCATTATTCAACGCAGGTATTCGTCCTGCTGTGAACGCGGGTATCTCTGTATCTCGTGTTGGTGGTTCTGCTCAAACTAAGATCATCAAAAAATTGTCTGGTGGTATCCGTACTGCTTTAGCACAATATCGTGAATTGGCTGCGTTTGCTCAGTTCGCTTCTGACCTTGATGAAGCAACTCGTAAGCAACTTGAGCATGGTCAACGTGTAACTGAATTAATGAAGCAAAAACAATATGCTCCATATTCAATTGCTGACCAAGCTGTGTCTGTATATGCATCTAACGAAGGCTACATGGCTGACGTAGAAGTGAAGAAAATTGTAGACTTTGATGCTGCATTAATTTCTTACTTCCGTTCTGAACATGCTGCGTTAATGCAACAGATCGATGAAACTGGTGATTGGAACAAAGACATCGAAGCAGCATTCAAAGCTGGTATTGAAAGCTTTAAAGCGACTCAAACTTACTAATTTTCAAACTGTTGAAATTTAGTGTCGGTTTGGTTCACGGAATCAACCTTCGAGGGCTCGAAAGGGCCTTCGAATACTAGGTTAAGCGTATGGCAAATTTAAAAGAAATTCGCGCCAAAGTAGCTAGTATCAAAAGCACGCAGAAAATTACTCGCGCGATGCAGATGGTAGCAGCTTCTAAGATGCGTCGTGCGCAAGAGCGCATGGCTCAGGGCCGTCCGTATGCCGAAAATATGCACCGTGTAATTGCTCATTTAGTACAAGCGAACCCTGAATATAAACATCGTTATATGGTTGAACGCCCAGTTAAGCGCGTTGGCTATATCATCGTGTCATCAGATCGCGGTCTTGCTGGTGGTTTGAACATTAACTTGTTCAAGAAAGTGGTAAAACACGTTCAACAGCAACAAGAGCAGTCAATTGAAGTTCAATTTGCTTTGATTGGTCAAAAAGCGGTTTCGTTTTTTAAAAACTACGGCGGTAAAGTACTTGGTGCAACCACTCAAGTGGGTGACACTCCAAGTCTTGAACAGTTGTCTGGTTCTGTACAAGTCATGTTGGATGCATACGATAAAGGCGAATTAGATCGCATTTATTTGGTGTCTAACGGCTTTGTGAATGCCATGACTCAAAATCAAAAAATCGAACAACTTGTTCCTTTAGCAGCTGCTGAAGATGACAAGACTCTTAACCGCCAATACGGTTGGGATTATATCTATGAACCAGAAGCTGAAGAGCTTTTAAATGGTTTATTGGTTCGTTATATCGAGTCTGTGGTATACCAAGGTGTGATCGAAAACATCGCGTGTGAGCAATCTGCTCGTATGGTTGCAATGAAAGCTGCAACGGATAACGCGGGTGAATTGATCAAGAACCTACAACTTATTTATAACAAGCTGCGTCAAGCCGCGATTACTCAGGAAATTTCTGAGATCGTTGGTGGTGCCGCTGCCGTTTAACATTATTTTGAATTGAGGAGACAGCAATGAGTAGCGGTCGTATCATTCAGATCATCGGCGCGGTTATCGACGTCGAGTTTGAACGCAACAGTGTTCCTAAGATCTATGACGCTCTTCAGGTTGATGGCACTGAAACTACATTAGAAGTTCAGCAACAACTTGGTGACGGCGTTGTACGTACAATTGCGATGGGATCTACAGAAGGTCTTAAGCGTGGTTTGAACGTAACTAACACTAACGCTCCGATCTCTGTACCAGTTGGTCCAGCGACGCTTGGTCGTATCATGGACGTTCTTGGTCGCCCGATCGACGAAGCTGGTCCTGTTGCAACTGAAGAGCGTTTACCGATTCACCGTCAAGCGCCTTCTTATGCAGAACAAGCTGCTTCTACTGACCTTTTAGAAACTGGTATTAAAGTCATCGACTTACTTTGCCCGTTCGCGAAAGGTGGTAAAGTTGGTCTGTTCGGTGGTGCCGGTGTTGGTAAAACTGTAAACATGATGGAGTTGATCAACAACATTGCTAAAGCGCACTCAGGTTTATCTGTATTCGCTGGTGTTGGTGAGCGTACTCGTGAAGGTAACGACTTCTATCACGAGATGAAAGACTCTAACGTTCTTGACAAAGTAGCGATGGTTTACGGTCAGATGAACGAGCCACCAGGTAACCGTTTACGCGTAGCGTTAACTGGTCTTACTATGGCTGAGTACTTCCGTGATCAAAAAGACGAAAACGGTAAAGGCCGTGACGTATTATTGTTCGTAGACAACATCTACCGTTATACACTAGCAGGTACTGAAGTATCAGCACTTCTAGGTCGTATGCCATCTGCAGTAGGTTACCAACCGACACTTGCAGAAGAGATGGGTGTTCTTCAAGAACGTATTACTTCTACTAAGTCTGGTTCGATTACATCTATCCAAGCTGTATACGTACCTGCCGATGACTTAACGGATCCATCTCCAGCGACTACGTTCGCTCACTTGGATGCGACAGTTGTATTGAGCCGTGACATCGCTTCACAAGGTATTTACCCTGCGATCGATCCACTTGACTCTACTTCACGTCAATTAGATCCATTAGTTGTTGGTACTGAGCATTACGAAATCGCTCGTTCAGTTCAAAACGTTCTTCAACGTTATAAAGAATTGAAAGACATTATCGCAATTCTTGGTATGGACGAATTGTCAGAAGAAGACAAACTTACTGTATACCGTGCACGTAAGATTCAACGTTTCTTCTCTCAACCGTTCCACGTAGCAGAAGTGTTTACTGGTGCTCCTGGTAAACTTGTACCGCTTAAAGAAACTATTCGTGGCTTTAAAGGTCTTCTAGCTGGTGAATACGATCACATCCCAGAACAAGCGTTCTATATGGTTGGTGGTATTGACGAAGTTATTGCTAAAGCCGAGAAACTTTAATTAGCTACCTAATTTAGGAGGTTCTCATGGCGACTATGCAATGTGACGTTGTAAGTGTTAAAGAGTCTTTGTACTCAGGCACTGTAACTATGCTAATTGCTAAAGGTGCTGGTGGTGAGTTAGGTATTATGCCTGGCCATGCTCCACTAGTAACTTTACTTCAACCGGGCGCGATTCGCGTTCAGTTGGAGAATGGTACAGAAGAATTAATCTATGTATCTGGTGGTGTTCTTGAAGTTCAACCGCACGTTGTTACGGTTCTTGCAGATACTGCAGTCCGTGCAGAAAACTTAGATGAAGCTGCAATCGTTGAAGCACGTAAAAATGCTGAAACTTTGTTAGCAAATCAAAAGAGCGATTTGGACGCTGCTGCTGCTTTGGCTGCGCTTGCAGAAACAGCTGCACAGTTGGAAACCATCCGCAAAATCAAAAACCGCGCTCAATAAGAGACGGTTTGAGATTGAAAAACCACCCGAAAGGGTGGTTTTTTTATGCTATAAATATCTGTATCTAAAAGTAAATTATGAAAATATGAATATTATTTCTATAAGTATTCCTCAAAGCTTAGAGGGAAAAATTACGCAAACTAATAATATTGAGATTTGTTTATGCATTGGATGTAAAACTTATTTAAAGCATGAGGTATTAGTAGATATCTATCATACACACGATGAGTACGATGGTATTCTTACTATGTACTATAATCATCGCATTCTTCGTTGTATCAACTGTGACTTAATTTCATATCAAGATAAAACAGTTAACTCAGAATATGTTGATCAAATTGGTGAAGAAGATGATGGTACTCCAATTTGGGAAGAGAATGAGCTAATCCAAGTATATCCATTACGTGATAATGAAACCGCATTTTCTAAAGAGTTTGAGAAAATTTTGCCTGAAGAAATTTATTCGACTTATGAAGAAGTTATTACAGCTTTAAATAATAAGATGCCTCTATTGACTGGTTTAGGCTTAAGAACTCTTTTAGAACAAATAGTAAAGTATTTTGGTAAATTTGATGATTTGGGCATCATTCTTACTCAATTCGAAGAAGATGGTTATATCTCTACAAAACAAAGAGCACTCTTAGATGATATTCGTTATTTAGGTAATGATGCAGCTCATAGGGCAGACCCTAAATCAAGAAAAGATTTAATTTTGCATCTAAAGGTTTTAGAGAATCTCATTCAACAATTATTTGTTTATTATAAATTAGAGGAAGAATCACAAAAAAAGTGATTCAGGGTGTTAGGTTGAGACCATCTCCAAAACACCCAATACCAGTAGTGCGAGAAACTACACGAAAAAGAAAGTCTAAAAAAACACTTTAAAATTTTAATTTAGTGTTTTAATTAGATTTAATTTAAGACTAGGGATATGGAAGTGCAAAAATATTTAGTGAAATTGGAAAATAGTGAGTTAGAAGCCATTCAAATTTCAAACTTATTTTGCGAAGCACTCATTTCACTTCACGGTGCACAAGTCCTTAAATTCCACAGCAAAAAATGCAATAAAGACCTACTTTGGTTATCTGACCTTGCCAAATTTGAAACAGGCAAAGCCATACGTGGTGGCATTCCACTCTGCTTCCCTTGGTTCGGTGGACATCCAACAGACGCGAACTTGCCTGCACATGGCTTTGCTCGAAATAGCCTATGGCAACTGAAAGACATCACTGAAGATACAGCAGGGCATCATGTCTTAATTGAGTTGACCGACACAGCAGCGACACGCCAACTCTGGAACTATGCGTTTAAATTACAGATGCTGATTCATTGCGGTGAAGAACTCAAACTCGAATTTAAACTGCAAAATTTAGATCAACATGCCTTTGAGTTTACTTTTGCATGGCATAGCTATTTCCCTGTAGTAACACAACATGCATCAGTTCTGGGTCTACAAGACACACACTATATTGACCAATTAGATGAAAACAAAGTCAAAACTCAAACCTCGCAAGGGATTGAATTTACAGCAGAAACAGACAGAGTTTATCCAAAAACCTCAGGTAAATTTATCATTCAGCAAAATGGTGAAAATCATATTCAGATTCAAAGCACAGCAAAAAGTGCAGTTGTTTGGAATCCTTGGATTAAAAAAGCTGAAAGACTTGCTGATGTAGCCAATGATGCATGGCAAGAATTTATTTGTGTAGAAACAGGGCAGATTGCCTCGGAAAAAGTGAGTTTAGACGCAGGTGAAACCGTGCAATATCAGTTGAGTATTGCTACTGCATAGCTTACAGAGGCACAACTGAAAACTCGCCATTGCCTATAATGTTGATTTTACAAACCTGATCAAAGCCTTCATCTAGTGTCGGGACTTCCAGCTTCTTATAAGTGGCTCGAACCCCCACTTCAGGAATATTGGCTTTGCCTTCACGGTGGCTATTTCGTTCTAAAGTACTGTTTAAGTCAGTTTCAAAATAATAAGAAATTACTTCAAAACCTGCTGTTTTGGCACGTTGAATATAACGAGCACGGTCTGCTTTGGTTGGGTTGGTATTGTCGATCACCGTTTTGGTTTTAGAGGCTAGACATGCTTCAAAGATCATGTTTTCCCGATGGCGAGTTTTTAGCATGTCTAAGTTAATTCTTAAATGTGAATGCGCCAAATGTAAAAGATAGTAGCTTGATTTGCCTGAAGCTTGAACTCCAGTGAAGATGATCAGTTGCATGGTTCAATTACATTAAAAGTATAAAGCTGAATTAAATCACGGCTTAGACTTTGCTACAATTTAGGTATAAGTCTAATAAATCCAAATAAAATAATGTATCGTCAAAGTCTAATTATCGCGCTAAGCATATTCACCTTCAGTCAGCTCACCGCATGTCAAAATTATTATTTAAGTCAGCCCAATGAACCTACTGAAGCGGCCTTGGTTGCCAACTCGTATAAAAATGGTTTAAGTGCTGCAATCGAGTTGGATTATCTCAGCGTATTTCAAAATCTGAGACAAGCATATCGTCGATGTATCGGTTTCACACGTGATGATGATCTAGTCTTTACTGAAAATAAGCTTGAAGAGCATATTGAAATGGCAACCCTATTTGCTCGAACAGAACGTGGTGAATATGTTCATAAGGCAACTGTAGAAAAGTTATCACCTACATTGACAAGATTTACCTTGTATTTGCCTCAACGTTATCCTTTTCCCAATGCACGTTTTGAACAGGATATTAAACGAGCATTGGGCAAAGATGAATACTGTAATATTTAAACCTTGTTAAGCCCCATCTGAACTCATTTGTGCAGGATATTCCTTGCGTTTACCACCTTCATAGCTGGCAAAACGGGGTGTTTCACGTGAAAACGTTGGAGCATCACTTGGCCAAGGCCAGTCACCAAAATGGGTCTCACGATATCGTTTGAATGCAACATCAAGTTCTTCTTTGCTGTTCAATACAAAAGGCCCTCGCATTGCAACTGGTGCACCAATAGGTTCACCTTCTAACCATAAGATTCTCGCTTCTTGATCACCTGCTTCAATTTGAATTTCGGTGTCAGCTTTAAGCTCTACAAGATGTTTGAATTGAATGGTTGAATCAGCAATATTTAAAGTTGAACCCTGATAGAAGTAAGCAAATCGAGTGGAGGTCGCGGTGGTAGCTGGAATTTCAAGATGTGCGCCAGCTTCTAAAGTAATTAAGTATATATTCACTTTATTTTCTGCTGCAGTTGCCCAAGAATGTGGTGGGCGACTTAATGCATTTTGATTTTGATATTGTCCTGAAATAACTCGTACATCAATGCTGCGAGACTGGTGATCAGTCGCTTTCACATGTGGAATTTGTTCACGCCAAAACATTTTATAATCAGCAGGTTGTTTTTTTTGTTCTGGAGATGAGTTAAACCAAATTTGAAATAATTCAAAAGGATTCTCTCGATCCTGATGAATTAACGGGAACATTTCACAGTGTTCAACACCATTTCCCGTACTTAGCCATTGCACATCGCCTGCAGCATATCGTCCACCATTACCCAAGGAATCAAAATGATCGACATAACCTTGTTCCACTAAAGTAATGGTTTCAAAACCCGTGTGTGGATGTTCGGGAAAGCCGGGAACAACACTACCATAATACATATTGAATTCTTGATTGATTGCAGGATGAACTGGTCCCATTTCAGCATTCCCGGCAGGGTAGTGATCAATATGATGAGCAGTAAAGATGAAAGGATCTTTTAAATCTAAACGAAAAGTAATAGGAGTTATATTATAGATGGGTGAGGTAGACATGCCGACTCCATGATATTTGAATTATTTAAGATCCAAATTAAAGAGAAATCCCTCACTCCACCATCTCTATTTTGTGAGAATAATGTATATCAATCCTCGGCTTGATTATTTTCTGTAGATGATCCGGACTGAGTCAAAAGCATACTGGCTAATTTCACCATTTCACCTTGGATATTACCCATTTGCTTTTCTAAGGCTGCAAAATCGATGTTGTTTAAATTCACTTGGCCGTTTAGTAATGGTGAAGCTAATACATTTTGATTTGCCGTTAAAATATTAGAACGAATCTGGGCAATTTCTTGGCTTTTTAGGTCAAGTCCTGTCAATGCCTCATTAAATCCTAGTAATTGAGATTTCAAACTTTGCACTGACTGATCTAACTTTTGTGGATCTTTATTATTTACAGCTTCTTCTAAATCAGATTGTAGCTGTTGAATTTGCTCAATATATCCACCTGCTTTCAGCTGTACATCTGCCACATCACGTACAATGTAAAACATATTGCCTGACTTTAAGTCAGCTGGATCAGTGACTTGGACAGGAGAAGATTCTTCAATATTAGCTGCTGTTGATTCCTTTTCTTGATCGGGTTGTGATTGCGGCTGACAACCTAACATCACGAGACCGAAGCCAAATAATGCAAAAGGGGTAACAATGCTTTGAAATACTTTCATTAATAAAACCAAATCGTTAATCACTTCATTTCAAGATACGATACAAATATGAGTTAAATCTGAATATTTGCAAAGCAATAACAAAAATTTTGATGTGAAAGAGTAACTTATGATTTTGACAGATTAATGAAGATATTTATTGAATTGAATAATAAATAATCAAGTGACAGGATCGTCACTTGATCTTGATGAGATTATTTCGCCAGTTCAGCATTAATTGCATCAACAATACGCGTATCATCTGCGGTGATGTCTGGTGCAAAACGAGCAACAACTTCCCCTGTTTTTGAAACTAAGAATTTCTCAAAATTCCATAATACTTCAGGGGGATTATTAGGCGTTAAACCGTAATCAACCAGATCTTTCCACCACGGCCCCTCACCAAGACGCTCTGGAATGGCATTTGTTAAAGTTTCATATAGCGGATGTTTGTCTTCTCCAACCACTGGAACTTTCGCAAAAAGAGGGAAGTCCACTTGATAATTCACTGAACAAAATTGTTCAATCTCTTCATTGCTTCCTGGTTCTTGTTCAAGAAAGTCATTGGAAGGAAAGCCAAGAATTTCGAATCCTTGTTGTTTTTTTTCACTATAGAGTTTTTGCAGACCTTCGTACTGTGGCGTAAGGCCGCATTTAGACGCTACATTCACGATCAATAATACTTTGCCTTCGTATTGTGATAAATCAACAGGCTGCCCCTGAATTGTATTTACTGGAATGTTATAAACTGAAGCCATTTCAATGTCCTAATCATAAAGTACTTAAAATATGTAGATTGAAAATACCATGGCATATAGATCTCACCAAGATGTCTACAGTGAAAAAAAACAGGCCTGACGGCCTGCTTTATGAGTTAAGATTTTGTCCCGACTTGGTTTTTAAGATTCTGCATGTCCTGTAACAAGCTTTGTTGTAACTCAACAGCTTTCTTTTGTAGTTCAGTGATTTCATTCATATCAGGCTTTTCTTTAACACCTGCTTCTGCGAGGTCCAATCCAAGCTCATTCGATTCTTTCATTTTATCTCGAAGAGATGCACCTTCAGTACTTTTGAGCGCAAGTTTGTCTAGATCATCATTAAATTGATCCACATAGTTATCCATCTTCTCAACCACTGCGTCTAATTCAGCTTTATTATTGTTTTGCGCAGCTTGTGTCACTTCGTTTTGAAATGCCAAAGCCTCTTGAGCTTTTGTATTTGAAATTTGATCCAGTAAATCTAAGTCATGTTGAATATCTGCATTTACATTGGTACTTAATGTATTGCTTTGAACCGTTTCAGCGGCAGTAGGTGAGGATTGATCGTTAGACTTTTTATCACAAGCGGTTAGAAAAACAGCTGTAGTGCATAGTGATGCAATGAGGAGTTTTTTCATAATTTATCCTTTTTATATGCTCGGTTCAATGCACTCACATTCACGATGAAGCACATTGAAAAATATTCAGTTAACCCGTTGATGGGAAAATTCAAGCATTTACGATCTCATAGCTCACACACAGCTTCTAGTGTTGTTTTGTAGAGGAATCCCTGTAAAAAAGTGAAAAGTGTTTTAAAATAGAACAGCACTCTACTTAATTTTTAAGTAAAAATCTCAGACTTAGATGGCTGTTCTGCAGTCACTAACAATGAAGGGGAGTGTGTTTCATGGAATGAAAAAGTCTAAAAATTGATGAAAACTTGATCTTAACGATTAAATAAAAATTAGGATGAAAATATGACATTTGAAAAAAAGCATTTGCTCTGGGCTTTATCATTGCCAGTCATTGCTGTATTGATTTGGTCGTTGAATATAGCCATTACACGATATGTTGCAGAGTATATTTCACCTGTCAGTATTAGTTTTTATCGTTGGATTATTGCTTTTTTGATTTTAACACCCTTTATTCTACCTAAAGTCATCAAACAGCGTACTTTGGTACGACAAAATATAGTGAAATTAGCAGTGCTGAGTGCATTTGGTATGGTGCTTTATCAGGGGTTAGCTTACACCGCAGCACATTACACGACTGCAACCAATATGGGCATAATTAATGCCTTTATTCCAATTTTCACCATTTTTGTTTCATTGATGATTTTAAAAGAGTTTCCAACTCGATTTGCAGTGGTGGGTAGTATTTTATCATTTATCGGGCTGATTTATGTTATCGGTCAGGGGCGTCTAGATACACTGATGCATCTGGGTGGGCATTGGGGCGACATGATTATGATCGTCGCGGTATTCTTCTATGCTTTTTATGGTGTATTTCTCAAAAAGTGGCAACTCGAGCTCCCTTTAATGATTAGTCTTTATATTCAGATTGGTTTTGCAGTGTTGTACCACTTACCATTCGTTGCCGTATTGGGTCTCGATGCAATTGATCTGAATAACGGCTTAAGTGTGTTATATGCGGGAATTTTCCCTTCGATTATTGCGCCGTTAGTATGGATGTTGGCTGTTCAACATTTAGGCCCAAATCGAACTAGCATCTTTATGAACTTAATGCCAATCTTTACCGCCATTATTGCTTACGTTTGGTTAAAAGAAGCATGGACGATTTATCACAGTTTAGGCGGAATCGTGATTTTGATAGGTATTGCTTTAGCACAGAAAAAAACTTCATTCATAAAGGCTAAGAGTGTTTAAAAAACAGACAATCGATTTATTTTTTTATTATACTTAAAATCTATAAAAGCTTATTGATCTAAATTAACTATCATTAGGCTTTTTAAAAAGTAAAATTAATAATTAAAAATAGGTACTTAATTATATCAATTGAACTAATAATTAATCTTTATAAGAAAAACGATGATTTTAAACTCTAAGTCTTAGTAATTGTGTAATATTTTTTTTGTAGCATAATATGCGTACTGCAGAGAAAGCGATAATACACTCTTTTTCTGTACAGATGAATTTCTGAACCCTCTGGATGTGATTAGCACATCCTTTTATATGCTCAGTCAATATCTTTATGACTGAGCTTTTTTTTGTCTTAAATAATAAGTTTTAAGTCTCAGCATATCATGCTGTTTAAGCACGAATGACATCACCAGTTTCTGCATCTAATATTCGGCTAGGTTCTTGGCTCAGGCCTAAATCTCCATTTAAATAATTTAATTCAGCACCAAAGTACTGATTGACTTCTTGCAATGAGCGAGCGGGGTCTAAACCAGCAGGATTTGCACTGGTTGAAACAATGAACCCATCAAATGCGTTACACAGTGCGATGCAAAGAGGATGGTTGGTGACTCGGATAGCAACCTTAGGATGTTTGCCTCGAATCCAAAGTGGTATTTGCTCATCAGCTGGGAGAAGCCATGTTGTGGCGCGATCTTGATAAGATGTTTGTGACCAACTTTCAATCACCGCATCGCGGCGGTCTTGAGGCAGCTTTGATAATAAATGTTCAACCTGACTGACTTGACCAGCCAGTAAGATCACCCCTTTTTCGATAGGGCGTTGTTTTAATCTTAAAATTTCTTTAAAAGCATTTTCATTAAAAGGGTCGCAACCTAAGCCCCATACTGCTTCTGTAGGATAAGCCAAAACTTGACCTTGTTTTAGACATTGAGCAGCCTCAGCAACTGAGGTTGTTAACATAAGCGTTCACCATTCTCTTGATTGAAAAGACTATTGTGAACCTTAATTTTAATTACGGCAACGTAGGTATAACCCAGATTGTTGAATACAGCGTCCTAAAAGTTCTAACTCCATCAAGTGACTGGTGAGTGTCGCGGTGTCTAAATCAAGGGTTGCAGCAATTTGATCGAGATCGCGTCCAACCCAATCTAATTGTTGAAATACAGCTAACAGATGTATAGGAATCGAATGCTCATCATCCTCATGCTTACTTAACTTTGGACGGTCTACTGAAGGAGCTATTTCGTCATTTTGGACTTCATTAGGATTGTTTTTTCGTGACAGTGATGCTTGTTGATGTTGCCATTGAGTCGGTAGGGCTAAATCTTCAATGATCTGCTCAGGATGATCAACTAAGATGGCACCTTCACGAATCAACTGATGGCAACCTTGATGAAATTCACTATAAATATGACCTGGAATTGCAAAGGTCGTTTTACCTTGATTTGCAGCAGCTTGGGCCGTAATTAATGAACCACTGCCCAATTGAGCTTCCGCTACCAATATTCCTAAACTTAAGCCACTTACGATTCTATTTCTGCGTGGAAAATTATGCTGAAGCGGTTTTGTACCGGGTAAAAACTCAGAAATGATGGTCCCGTTCTGCTTCAAGATTTGATCATGTAATGGGCGATTTTGTGATGGGTAAATTAAATCTAATCCTGTACCGATAACGGCGATTGTTCTGCCATGTTGCAAAGCACCCTGATGGGCTGCTTCATCAATCCCTTGTGCTAATCCACTCGTGATATAAAAACCTTGATCACTCAGATAATACGCAAAATCATATGCGACTTGTTTGCCATGTGGACTTGGTTTACGGCTTCCAACAATGGCAATTTGTGCTTCAGACAAGTGCTGTGCTTTACCTTTCCCAAATAAAATTGGGGGGCGGTCATGATAGGGCATCAATTGCTGAGGATAGTCTGGATCTTGCTCAGTGAGCATAAAATCAGAATGTTGATGAATTTGATACAGAATTCGCTCAAATTCTTGTTGCTGTTGATCAGAGAAAAATTGAGATGCACGCTCGATATGGTTTTTATGTAAGTTGAGCTGATGCCATTGATTTAGATGATTTTTCTGTACAGCATCTTGAGCTGAACCAAAATGCTGAACAAGTTTTTGATAAGCACTGAGTGAATGTTGAACGAGGTACCAGAGTTTAATATAAGCCAACTGATGGTCGTTAATCTCGTTCAACATATCCGCACCTAATTTTAATTTTCAACGATTGGTGATGGTTCTAATACAGCACCTACTTTAATTGGAAGTGCGCTGTCTAGCACGTAAGCGTAACTTAATTGATCGAAAGTTTTAAAAATCATTAAATTGCCCACACGCTGATTAGGCAGTTGAATATTTTCTTTGGTCTTCGGGTCTTTAACCACTTCGCCTTGTTGGAAAATACTTAACACGTGACCATTTTTTGCACCGTGAACGTTTCCTCGGTTAATGGTGACAACACTATGTTGAGCTGCTGTACCAATAGAACCCATAACACGAATCACTTGACCGCCTGGCTGAATATCCGTTGTTGCCGTTGGATAGAAGAGGCTTGGTAATTCATTTTGAAATTTAGGTAAAACGTAATCACCGCGACGAACTTCGGCATTAAAACTTTGTTTAAGCTCTAAAGTTGAAATTTCATTTTCGTTGGCAACAGCGACTGCAGTAGCTACCTCAATCAGTTCAAGTGCACCTGTGTATTTTTTCCCTTTTTCATCTAAGAAAACATACGGTTCAGCTTCACGATAAACACCGTAGCTTTGTCCAGGGTTAATCCCTTGACCACGTGCATAAACTGTTTGACCTTCCCCAGCAACGATACGACGATCTGCCGAACCGAGAATATAAGGTGTGCTTTGCAAAGCATCAGGCGCAACGATGATACTTCTTTCTAGCCAAGGTTGAATATCATCCAAGGGAATAATTGGAATGGTATTCCCTAAGCTTTCTACACGTACTTGAGGTTTTAGATTGATAGCACCAAGATGACGACGAATAACGCCTTCACAACCGTCACCTTCATCTTTACCAATCAGTGGACGCCCATCTAATGTACAGAGTAGTAAGCGATCACCCGGGTAGATCCAGTGTGGATTTTTGACATGTTTATTGGATGCCCAAATTTCTTTCCAACGCCAAGGTGAGCGCAAAAATTTACCTGAAATGTCCCACAAAGTGTCGCCTTTTTTGACCACATAAACGTGAGGAGCACCAGCCTTAATCGATGGTGGGCTTACATTTGGACTGGCTTGTGTTATTTGCGCGGTAAACAAGCCCGCACTTATGCAAATTGCAAGTGAAAGGCAATGTTTCTTTAACCCCAGAGCATGTGAAAAAGCCATGCCATTGAAAACCTTTTTCATTATCATAATTCCTAAAATTATGTATCTATTTGCGCTATAATACGCATATTACACGTATTATTTGATGAAGCATTAACTTCATTTAATTTTTAAGATCAATGGCATAGCCGGTGAGGAGCAGCATGGCCTTATTACCAATTTTAAGTTTTCCTGATCCCCGTTTGCGTACTATTGCCAAACCTGTAGAGGAAGTGACGGATGAAATTCGTCAACTTGCTGCAGACATGTTTGAAACCATGTATGAAGCACCAGGTATTGGTCTAGCTGCAACCCAAGTTGATCATCATATTCAGCTTATCGTCATGGACTTGTCTGAAGATAAAAATCAGCCGATGGTTTTTATTAATCCTAAAGTCACCCCATTAACTGAAGATACCCAACCTTATGAAGAGGGTTGTCTATCAGTTCCACAAATATACGATAAAGTTGAGCGTCCGTCACGCGTCAAAATTGACGCAATTAACTTAGAAGGGCAAGCTTTTGAATTAGAAGCTGATGGTCTTTTGGCAGTATGTATCCAGCACGAAATGGATCATCTGAACGGAAAATTATTTGTTGATTATTTATCTCCTTTAAAACGCCAAAGAGCGCGTGAAAAGGTAGAAAAAGTCGTTCGTCAGCGTCAAAAAGAAAAAGTTGCTGTAAAGCGTTAATTCTCTAAGAATTTTAAATATGTTGATAAAGCCCAATTTCGATTGGGCTTTGTTATAATTGCTCAAATTTTATTTGGAATGACAATTTGTTCCGCAATGGGTTGCTGCTGAGTTTCGCAGCAGTATTATTACAGATCGCTGTTTTTCTTCAGCCTTTGCTTCCAGCGCAATATCAAATTGCGCCGGTCTGCGAAACGATCACCCGTGCCTTATTCGAACAGCCTAATCATTCTGGTCTTACCACGCTCGTTCATCACGCTCATCATGTTTCCACTTCACATGCGTTACATGAACATCATGAGTTTAAGCGCTATGTTGAATCCTCGCATAGTGGGCACGATCATCATGACCCAAACCATCAATGCCAATACTGTACTGTATTTGGTAATTTGATTTTGCCACCTGAGCTGAATGTTAAAGAAGTTTTTGTACGTTTAAATATACGTTTGATCGCATTCCAAAAAGCGTTCAAACATATTTATTTCGACTTACAGCGTTTATTCCTTTTACCTCAAGGTCGGGCACCGCCACTCTTTTCTTAAATATTGTCTTTATTTTTAGGGTCTTGAATGACTCTAGCATTGTCATATTTAAATTTTGAGTGAATATATCATGGCTCAGCCAAAATTCTATTTACAGCCACTAGCGGCTGCGATTTCCATTGCCTTTATTGCGCAAACTTCATTTGCTGAAGTCCAATCTACAGCTTCAAATCCAACACCTGATACACACATGACGAACTTAGCGCCAATTGTTGCTACAGCTCTACAAGGTAATGATGCTAATGGCTTGATTGTACGTGCAAACCCGAAGCAACCCATTCAGCCTATTCCTGCGTCGGATGGTGCAGATTACTTACAAAGTATTGTAGGGTTTAGCAGCGTAAATAGTAGTGCAGGTACGAACGGTGATGTGACCTTTCGTGGAATGTTTGGATCACGAATCAAAATTCTAACAGATGGAACTGAAAATTTAGGCGCATGCCCGAGTCGTATGGATTCACCGACTTCGTATATCTCACCTGAGAGCTATGATCGAATCTCGGTGATTAAAGGTCCCCAAACTGTCCAGTACGCCAACACAGGTTCAGCAGCAACAGTGATTTTCGAGCGACGCCCAGAACAATTGAATGATGAAAAAAATTATCGAGGTCAGGCAAGTGTATTAATGGGCTCTTTTGGGCGTTTAGACCAAAATATTGAGGCAGCGGTAGGAGATGAACAAAAATATATTCGAATCAATAGCAACCGATCAGTCTCAAATAGTTATCAAGATGGTAATGGGGCGACCGTACCATCAGATTGGAAACGATGGAATGCAGATTTAGCATTGGGCTGGACACCTAATGCAGATACATGGATCGAGTTAACTGGCGGTAAGGCTGATGGTGAGGCTGTATATGCTGGGCGAGATATGGATGGTTCTAAATTTGCCCGCGAGAGCTTGGGATTAAGATTTGAGAAAAAGAATCTCTCAGAGGTAGTTAAAAAAGTTGAGGCGCAAGTCAATTACAACTTTAATGATCATGTGATGGATAATTTTAGTTTGCGTGATGTTGATGGCGCGGATCGCGCTATGAATGTGACACGTCGTACTTTGAATGCACGTTTAGCCACAACGATGGAGTGGGATAAAGCAATATTCATTACGGGTGTTGATACTCAGAATAATCAACATGCTGGTGGAATGTATCATTCAAGCATGCCAATGATGAATACTCCACTGACAGAGGATATGAAGTTTCAATCTTATGGCGGGTTCACTGAATTATCATATCCATTGAATGATCATAATAAGTTGGTCACAGGTGTTCGGGTTGATCAAGTTAGGATTAAAAACTTAAAAATGGTTCAAGAACGTCAGGAAACATTACCAAGTGGTTTTATACGGTTTGAAAATCAGCATCCAGAGCATGATGCTAAAACCTATATTGGTCTAGGCTATGTAGAGCGCGTACCAGATTATTGGGAGTTGTTTAAGACAGATTATCAAGGCAATGCTGTTGCTACCTTCAAGGATTTAGAAACAGAAAAAACTTTACAGTTGGATGTTGGATACCAACATAATCACGGGGCATTCAGTTCATGGGCATCAGCTTATGCGGGTTTGATTAATGATTTCATATTATTGAATTATGACCCAGCAAAAATGACTGGTCATGGTAAAAATGCTGCTGATTCTAGAAATGTCGATGCGACAATCGCAGGGGCAGAAGCTGGAATAGGTTATCAATTTACCGATGCTGTTCAGGCAGATCTTAGTGCGATGTATGCTTGGGGAAAAAACACAACTGATCATCAACCTTTACCTCAAATATCTCCGCTGGAAGCACGTGTAAATTTAAGATATGTCCAAGAGCGCTTTAACTTAGGTTTATTGTGGCGTGTGGTAGTTGGGCAGGATCGTGTCAGTATTAATCAAGGTAATATTGTAGGTAAGGATTTTAAAACGAGTTCAGGTTTCTCGACGCTGTCTTTAAATGGCACTTATCAAATTCATCAAGGTGTCGATTTGAGTATTGGAATTGATAATGTTCTGGATAAAGTTTATACGGAACACTTAAATAAAGCAGGTAGTGCTGGATTTGGTTTTGCACAGAATGAGCAATTTAATAATATAGGACGTAATTATTGGGCGCGTGTGAGTATGAAGTTCTAGTCATATTCAGTTTATTTGACGTATTAAGCCTAACACCCATTTAGATCGCCGTCTGAATGGGTGTTTTCTTTAAAATTGTCAGACATAAAATATGAATGTCCTTAAATGATATTGTGATGAGATTATCATTATTTTAAAAATAATAAAAAAGATGTAATGGATAATAAAATGACAACAATGAGTCAAGTTCATCAACTACATGGTCGTAAAGTAAAATTTGATTTCAATCATATTCCAAAGCATTGGATTGAAAATGACCCTGTTTCCACCCATATGTTGAATACAGCACATATGATTTTACCTGCGGGTGAGTTTTGGTTTTGCCGTGTATTTAATAAAGCTTTACCGTTCGTCAAAGACGAACAATTAAAAGCTGACGTGAAAGGTTTTATTCAGCAAGAAGCGATTCATGGTCGTACTCATCAACATGCACAAGTTTATTTTGATCAACATGGATTAGATGTAAAGCCGTTCATTCAACGCATGCATTATCTTTTTGAAATCCTTTTGGGAGAAAATCCAGTAGGTATCAAAATGATGAAAAAAGTGGTTGGTGAAAAACGTTGGTTAATCTTCCGACTGGGTGTGATTGCAGCCATTGAGCACTATACTGGTGTGGCAGGGCAGTGGAGCTTGGACAATACTTCATTGGATAAAGCTGATCCAATCATGGCTGATCTATTCCGTTGGCATCTTGCTGAAGAAGTTGAACATCGTACGGTTGCGTATGATTTGTTTAAACATATGTTTGAATCAGAGTTTAATTTCCAAATTTCAAAAAATGCTTTGATGACCTTTATCTTCCCTATTATGGCAGCGGTTTGGGTTGAAGGCGGCAAAACAATTTTGAAACAAGATAAAGATGCAGGTAAGTTTAGACATATGGGTACTTTAAGACTCATTATGCAAATGGAAAAAATTAGTCGTAAGACCGATCATATTCCTACCTTCAGTCATTTAACTTTAGCTACTATCCGTTGGTTTAGTCCAAAGTTTCATCCTGTGCAAGAAGGTAATACTCAACAAGCTTTGGATTATCTAGCACGCTCTCCATCAGCACTTCGAGCTGAGCAAGAGGCAACATTAAAAATGGCTTAAAAATATACATGCAAAAAACCGAGCCTTAGCTCGGTTTTTTATTTATTGATGCATACTTGCCAGCTGTTTTCCTGCATTTTGATATAAATCGAGAGCTTGTTCTTGTTGTGATCGCCCTTTACGCTGTAAATAAAGATCAAGCTTTGGTATTTTTTTTGCGCCAGCATAAATCACAGTATTTTTAGTCAGTAGATACAGTGGATACCACGGCAGTATTCGAGGCTTAAGCCCTAAATTTTTCATTTTTTTACGGCCCATAAAGATTTGGGTAACATCTAAGTGATTCTGGTAGGCTTTCTTCTGCATGAAACGTTTAAAATGTTTATATTCGCGTTCAAATGGTTCTTTGGATAGGCTTACTGCAAGCTGACGACTACTTTCATCCACTTGAGGATGAGCATAATTCATCCATTGCAATAATTTCCAGCCTTCAGACTCTTTATCAATCAGCCAGTGTTCGTCAACACCCATTAACCAGCCCGTATATTTCCAAAAATGCATAATCGCATCGACTTCACTTTTAGTTGGAAAAATACCGATTGCTCGAATACCTAAAAGCATTACACCGCTGAAAGCAATATTTGTCATTGCCTGATCATATTGGTTAATCGGCATTCCCCAGATATCCCAGTCCCAATCTTTAGATTTTTTTAGATGGTAGCGAACTAAAGAATGGATGAAACGCACAAAAATTGTTGAAGTAAAGCCATCATTAAAGCGTTGAAATCCATTCGGCTTAGTAACATCTAGCCACCATTTATGCGTTTCTGCTAAGCGCTTGCCTGCATATTTGCTTAGAGCACCTGTTAAAATTAAAGGTTGATTAAAGCCAGGGTATTGATATCCAGTCATTAGCGCGAGATCACGCATAATAAAAGTTACATTCGAGCCTAAACGATGTGTGAATTGAATTGCACGATCAATTTTTTCTTGATCGAACCAAACAGGCTGTTGTTCCACGAGATCAAAGAATGCTTTGATTTCAGGGACTGGTTTGGGAAGAGCATCTAAGCCTTGATATAAGGCTGTTTCAAAAAGCTTTCGATTTTCGCGTGGATTGCTCATCACCCAATCCATTAAGCGATCCATCGGCAGATCACCCGTATGTAAACTTTCATTTAACTCTAAATATTCAGCATAAGTTGGAATGAAGTTTTGATCGGTCATTTTGTGTAGAAGCTTAGACAATAGATCGCTACGCTTCATTCGCTCATATGAAGCCATACGTTTTGGAATGCTAAAATTTGACATGGTGTAATTAATCTGGTTATTGTTTGATCAAAGATTAATATGAATATTTATTCGCATTCAATTCGCATTATTAGAATGGCAGCTATGAGAAAAAGACCACAACAACAAAGAGCAAAGCTGGTAGTCGATAGTATTTTGGAAGCGACTCTGATATGCATTTCTGAAATGGGCCTAGATCAAATCACTACGCCAAAAATATCTGAAAAATCAGGGGTGAGCGTAGGCTCTATCTATCAATATTTCGAAAATAAAGATCAGATAATTTTAGAATTGTTACGCCGTAAGAGTGAAAACTTAGGTTTGTCACTTAAAGCGCTGGCGATGAATCAAGAAGAAATGGATTTAAAAACCTTAGTCGATGTTAGTCTTCAATTCGGATTTGATGTAATGAGAGAAGATAATGGTTTCTTCTTTGAAGTCCTGAAACATTGGCATGGCTACAACAATTCCGAAGCAGCAAAGGTTTTAGAAAAACATTTTTTTGAAGTTGGTTTATATGTATTTAATCGTTTCTATCGTCATTGGGACTTCGAAACACTTAAGCATAAATCTTTTGTAATTATTAATAGTACCTTGTTCACAATGATGAGGTTTGTAAGCAACAATGATTTTCTTATTTCAGAACAACAGCTTAAAAGAGAACTAAGTGCAATGATTTTGTCTTATTTAGACAGTGATAAGAGTTAAAAGCTCATACAAATAAAAATTATATATAAAAAACATATAGTTAATGTTTATTTGGTTTATTAACTATACAAACAAATAGAAAAGATTGAAAAAGTAGTTGCGTAAGAAAATAAATAGCCTATAATGCACATCCATCGGCGGTGATGTTGATTAAAACTTGTTGAAAAACAAGGATTTAGCTGAATAGGTTGGATCTAAGTTTTGAGAATAAGTTAGAAAATAAATTAACATTTCTAGTTGACTTTCTGAAAAGAAAGGGTAATATAGCCGACCTAGCTTGATGCTGACGAAGCATTAAGAAGATCATTAAGAGATTATGAAGAACAACTTGTGTGGATTTTTACTGGTTGATTGATCGATATATATTATCATTGATTGATGGTAGAAATTTCTCGAAGTTTATTTGAGCAAATTTTTTGTCAGTAATTGATGAGCCAAGATTGGTACACTATAT
>NZ_FOBK01000024.1:0-4768 GCF_900109815.1 Acinetobacter sp. DSM 11652 | reverse complement strand
TAACTATGACGGATTGACTACTAACTATGACAGGTATATATTTGTCATATATTAAAAAAATCAATGGCTTCATTTTGGATAAGAATCAAGTTGTAAAATCAAATCAAGTTATAGAAGCATCATATCAATTAAGTGCTGTAGAGCAACGTATCGTCTTAGCAGCAATTTCCCGTATTCCTAAAAACCAACCAATCACAGATGATGAACTATATCCTGTGAGTGTTAATGAACTACAACGCTTAGGGGTACATGAGAAAACCGCATATAGGGATCTAAAGGAAGGTATTAATAGACTTTACGAAAGATCAATTAACCTTACTGTTAACGATAAATCTATAAAGATGAGATGGGTCCAAGAGATCCAGTTTTTGGATAGCCAGGGTGTCATTGGTATTCGCTTTTCAAAACCCATTTTGCCTTTCATTTCTAATTTAAGTAGAGAGTTTACTAAGTATGCTTTATCAGATATTGCTGGAATCAACAGTGGGTATGGTATCCGTATTTATGAACTGTTGGTCCAGTATAGACAAATAGGTAAGCGTGAAATCTCCGTTGATAACTTACGAACAATGCTAGAACTCGGTAAGAAATATCCGTTATTTGCCGACTTTAAGAAACGAGTAATTGATACTGCGATAGACCAAATAAATGAATACAGCCCTTTAACCGTAACGTATGAGCAAAAAAAGACAGGTCGCAAAGTTACTCATATTCTATTTTCGTTTAAGGAAAAAGCTAAAAATATTAATTCCCCAGATATAGATATACCAAAAGAGTTTTATAAGCTGACAGATGCTCAAATTAATATGTTTGGTAATCAGCTATCCCGTTTGCATGAACTTTCCCATTTAGCACTAGAAGGTGAAAGCTACGAAACATTAGCATCAAAAATTAAAGAAATGCTTAGAGATCCTAAACAACAAAAGCAATTTTTACCCTACTTAAAAAACTTAGGCTTCAAATCTTGAGTGTATTGGAGAATACACTTATTGTATCCCTTAATACGTATCGTAAATACACAGTAATACACTATGAAAACAAGTACAAAATACAGTGTTAGTGATGCTGCTGCACTGTATAAAAAATCTCGTGCAACACTCTATAAAGATATAAAAAATGGAGTATTAAGTCGTGATCACGATGGTTACATAGACTTTTCAGAGTTACTTCGTGTGTATGGCGAACCATTTAATACAAAACAGTCAAAACGTATCGATACGTCTGCAATACAAAATCCAAATACACCTGAGTACACGGATCAAACAATCATAGAATTAAAAAATCAAATCGATTTTTTAAAGAAACAATTAGAAAAAGCAGAAGATCGGGAGGCCAAAGCTAATTCTCGTATTGATACACTTCTTACACTCATCGAAATGAAGCCCTCTAAGGTCAATATTGAATCTGATACAACTCATACCGAGAGTAATTCACTTCCTAGTACAGAAGATATAATCCCCCCCCTTCAGTCTGAGCAGTCTAAAGAGGACGGATTGACTACTATCGATGTAGAAAAAAAGCGAATTCCTGTTCCTGAGCATGTTGAACCTGAGCCTAAAAAGCGTGGCTTCCTGAGCCGATTCTTCCTGCCGAATGGTTAAATAGAACTACACAAAGTTGTGAAACAAAGATTAAAGGATAGACGTGGAACGTGACAAATCACAAAAAAGCCGCTCCAGTGCGCTGTTTACTGGAACGGCTTTAGTTAAGATATTGATGCTTATAGGAAAAATTCAAGCATTTCGTATAACGTGTATTATGTTAATTTTAGAAAAAATTGATAATTAATGAGTAAAATATGCATAAATTTTGGAAAATTTTTATCGGATTAAATATATTTGGATTCATAATTTCAATATCAAATTTCTTTTTCATGCTATTTTACCCAATTATATTTTGTATAAATTCAGCATCAAGTTTGCTCATTTATATAATCTTTAGGTTTATAAAAAAACATAAAGTTAATAATTTTTTGAATATCCTTTTTTCTACAATTTTAGTAATTTTTTTAAATATTTTAATAAGCTACACTTTTTTTAGTTTAGATAAAATGTCTCAGATAATGATATATGCATCAATCACATATCTATGTTTTCAGCTTTTAATGATAGTTCTGCTAGAAGCTGCTCTTTAACTCATTTATTTTCATTTAACATAATGGCGGTTATACGAAGTCGACTTGTAATGCAATTTGCATTACAGTACTCCTAGTACATTAAATAACTGGGAGATATGATGGCTACTGTTAACTTCAGGGTCGATGAAGCCCTTAAAGAAAAATCCTATTCCATCCTTAAAGAACAAGGTATTGCACCTACAGATTTCTTTACTAGTATTCTTGAGTATGTTGCTACGACTGGGAAACTACCTGTCAAAAAAGCTTTGCTTTCAGAAGAAGATGAAGAATTGTTAGCTCTTGTCCGTAAGCGCATTAATGACCCTAAAGAGATGTTTGAGGAAGTCACATTAGATGACTTATAAGCTTTTACGTCACAAGGACTTTACAGCAGAATGGGAAAAACTCCCTGTTGCTATACGGGATCAATTTAAGAAGAAACTAGCCAAAGTCATAGAGCAGCCACATATTCCAAAGAATATGCTGAGAGGCGATCTTGCAGGTTGCTATAAAATTAAATTATTAAAAGCTGGTGTCAGACTTGTCTATCAAGTTAAAGATGATCAGGTAGTTATCTTGCTCATCACAGTCGGGAAACGAGCTGATAGCATAGTTTATGACGAAGCTAAAAAGCGCATTAAGGACTAAAAATGGGAGCTTATAGCTCCCATTTTTTGACTTCGTATAAGGTGTATTATGTTAATTTTAGGAAATCTAAAAATTAGACAACCTCAAATAACTTATAAAAACTCATAATTTCCTTAGGATCTTTTAGTTCATAGTTATGACTACTTTGTCTTGTATAAAGCTTATCATTATAAGTATATGGTTCAGTATCCCGAGAAAGGCTTAGCATCAATACATGTCTATCATAATATTGAATGAACTGAATATTTTGTAGAATATTCAGTTTTGCAAAATCAGATATTGGTTCTTTACTTATTAATTGTTTAATTTTTTGTTCATAAGCTCCTAAATCCTTACAAAATTTTTTCGCTTCGTCTTCAATCCCTGTGATATAGAATCCATTATATAGTTTCGAGTCAGACTTATAAAAAGTGTTATGCCTAACATTATCTTTTTCTTTATCTGCAACCCCTATAATTAGCCAGTTAACTCCTTTATTAGCATTACACATAGCTAAAAGTGTATTAATTTTATCTGATATATTTAAGGCCTGATCTTCTCCATCATGCATAGTGTAGAAACCTATTTTAAAATCATATGACACAGACTCTGTCCTAGATTGATTCAAAATATTTTCTAACTTTTTAATTCCACTATGATTTGAAGCATCAATACCTATATTTTCGATAAATTCATCTGAAATTATACCCACTGTAGATCTAACTAAATGATTTCTATCACTTTTATCCCATTTTTTTCGAGAATTTATTAAGTGATCATAAGTTTTAGATGCAATATTTTGGATTTTATTAACAACAGCCCTATAATTTTGGATACTACGATTTTGTAGAATTATTAGATCATATAAGGCTAGAAAGAATACAGTAAATGCTCTCGTCGAATGATTTGGCCTATCTTTATAAAACCAAGTCATTAATTTAGTTTCATTGGGAATATTATTACTGATTCTTATGATTTCTTCATAAACTTTTTCAAAGTCTTTTTTTATTTTATCATATCCATAACGATTTATTTTATTTAAAATCTCACTCTTCTTTTCTATGTCTGAATATACAGAGTCTAAGTAATAAGATGTTGTTTCGCTTTCACCATCAGTAATCATTGCTAATAGAATTTGGCCTACTAGTTCTTCATCCCTGGATGCCATCATATTTTGATAAGTAATGATATTGTGTTTAGCTAAAAAACAGTCAGATAAATTGATCCCATATTCTGAATCTTTTTCCTTAGTTAGACTGATATGCTTCATATCATTTAATCTAAGAATAGATGAGTGAGAAGTATCACCCCTTACAAAATAAGAGCACTCTCTGACCAACTGAGAAAAGTGGCAAAGTGCTCCAGCTTGACGAACTTCTTGTTTAGATAAACTGACTCCTCCAGTATTGATTCTTCGAAATGATTCATCAATGATATCTAACTCAGATACATGAGTAGATATAGAAACTGGTATAGGATATTTCAAAATACTAAGACACTTATCTTTGTCTAAAATAGGCTGTTTTTGAATTAATATACCTTCATCTTTTTTTTGTTTTAATGATGGATTTTGGTCTAGATCAAAATAAAATCCTTCAAAGTCGTAATCTCCTTCTAAGAAAGAAGCTATTGCATTCAATCTTTGCATTCCATCTAAAATTTCATACTGAGCATCTTTATTTTCAACGCATAGAATTAAAGGTATTGGAAAACCATTAACTAAAGAATCTATGAATTTTCTCTTACTAGATGTACTCCAAACCAGTTTTCGTTGATATCTTCGATTTACAATGTATTTGTTTTTTATATAATTTTCATAAAACATTAAAATAGGAACATTATTCACATTAACAACAAGACTCGACATATCCATCTCTTTATATAAAATTTGTCAAATCTTCTCATAAATTAAAAAGTTACTCCATTTTACTTAACATAAAATCTCTTATACGAAATCCAAATTCAAGACATAAAAAAGCCCAACATCCTGTTGGGCTTTTTTACGTATTTGATGCGTTGGTATAA